>NZ_OBEJ01000002.1:600000-788061 GCF_900215575.1 Natronoarchaeum philippinense
AAGTACACTAGCGACGCGTTCCGCGACGCCGTCACTCAGACCCGCGAGCTCGTCGACCGCTGTGGCGAGCAGTTCCCCGGCGAGCGCGACGCCATGCGCGAGGCGTTCCTGACGAGCGCACGACTGGAGCACGACTTCTGGGAGATGGCCTACACCACCGAGGAGTGGGCGGTCTAATGGTGTCGAGCGCGCTCGCGCTCGGCGCCGCCGCGGCGACGCTCGCGGCGGTGACGGCGCTCGGACTCCTCTACTCGCGCGGCCGGGTCGACACCGTCGAGGACTACGTCTCGGCGCGCAACTCGATCGGCACCGGCGCGACGACGGCCACGCTGGTCGCCTCCTCGATGGGCGCGTGGATCCTGCTCAGCCCGGCGGAAGCCGGCGCCGCGTTCGGCGGCCTCCCAGCGGTGCTTGGCTACACGATCGGGAGCGCGATCCCCCTGCTCCTGTTCGTGCCGGTCGGCGTCCGAATCCGTCGGCTCATGCCCGAGGGCCACTCGCTGACCGAGTACGCGCTCGTTCGGTTCGGCCCGCGGATGTACGGCTACGTGCTGACCGTCTCGGTGCTGTACATGTTCGTGTTCCTCGCCGCCGAGATGACCGGCATCGCCGGCGCGATGGCGATGCTGGCCGGCGTCCCGCGCTGGCAGACCGCCGCGATGGTCGGCGGGTTCGTGCTCGTCTACACGGCCTACGGCGGCCTCGTCGCCACCGTCGTCACCGACGCCGTCCAGACGCTCGTGATCCTCCCGCTGCTGGCGGTCGGACTCGCCGGCGCGCTGTTCTCGCTCGGCGGCACCGGTGAGGTCCACGCTGAGATCGCCAGCGCGAACGCGTATTTGCTCGATCCGGGCTACGCGGCCGGCGTCGAGTTCGGTATCTACGTCGTGTTCGCGGTGCTGGGTGCCGGCATGCTCAATCAAGGCCGGTGGCAACGAATCTACGCCGCCGAGGACGACGCCACGCTCCGGCGCTCGCTCGTTGCGGCCGCTGTGATGAGCATTCCGATGGTACTGCTCTCGGGACTGTTCGGCGTCGCGGCGTCGGGACTCGGCTTCGTCGACGGCAACGCCAGCGTCGCCTTCTTCGCGCTCGTCGACGGCGCATTTCCCGAGTGGATCGCGCTGGTCGTCGTGGTGCTGGCCGTGCTGCTCGTCGCCAGTTCGGCGGACACGATGTTCAACGCCGTCGCCGGACTGGTCACGGCCGACCTCGCACGCTTGGTCGATGCGGACGCCCAAACGCTCTCGCGGGTCGGGCGTGCGCTGACCGTCGCCGTCGCTGCTGGTGCGATCGGCGTCGGCGCGCAGGGGTACAGCGTGCTCGCGCTGTTTCTGACCGCAGACTTGCTCGCCGCGGCGACGTTCGTCCCGTTCCTCGCCGGCCTGTACTCGACGCGACTCACAGAGGCCGGTGCGCTCACGAGTTCGGTCGTCGGCCTCGCCGTCGGCGTCGCCTTTTTCCCGACGCTCCGCGGCCCGCTCGCGGCCGTTCCCGGCCTCGAAGCGGCGCTTCCGGCGCCATCGTTCGCGTACGCGTTCGTCGGGGCGACCGCAGTTTCGGCGGTGCTGACGCTTGTCGCCATTCGGGTCGCTGACGCCGACTTCGATCACGGTGGACTGGCCCGCGAAATCAGGGAAATCGAGCAGCCGATGACCGACGGCGGAACGGACGCCGTCGGTGCAGACGCTACGGCCGGTACTGACGCCACGGACGCCGTCGGTACAGACGCCGCGACCGGTGCGGACGCCGCTGACGCCGCGGCGTCGGAGGCCGAGCGATGACGCCGCTGGGACCGACCGCGTTCGCACTGCTCGTCTGGGGCTCGATCGCGCTGGTGCTGGCGAGTTTCGCGTATCTGGCGTATCAACTCGGGCGGGACGTGCGAGCGTGACCTGATCGGGTACCGCTCGCTCTCACCGGAGATCCTCTAGTGCGATCCGATCGGTCAGATCGTCATACGTCTGGTCGCTCGATACGATCGGATCGTCTCCGGAGTGGACCAGATGGAGCGCGTCGAACGGCGTCATGCCGTCCTCGGAGACGTGTGTTGCAGCGACCAACAGTGGATCGCTGTCCCCGCGGATTTCGAGTAGCTGAGCGGCATTTGCTACGACGCGTTCGACGTTCCGGTCTTCACGGTAGGCGACCAGCATCAGTTCCATCAGCGCGTGTGGGGAGGTCCACAGCTCGTCGTGGTGTTCCCGATACACGGACTCGGCGGCGTCACCGAGCCAGTCGTCGTCCTTGATAAGCGCGAGTAAAAAATCGGTCTCGACGTACATCTAGCTCCCCGCGTCGTCGATTGCGTCCTGCCGCGCTCGGCCGCGTAACTCCGTCGCTGATTCGTCCACGTCGTCGAATTCGTCCCGAAGCGCTTCGAGCGGGTCGTCTGCCACCGGGAGCAGCACGATCCTGTCGCCCCTGTCGATCAGTTCGAATCGGTCACCGAACTTGTCCCGCAGTTTCTGTGGGAGGTACACTCGACCGTCCCCGGCCTCGACTTCCATACACTACGGTTAGCTCCGAATAGCAAAGAAAGTACCGTGAAATCAGAAACTCGCCACTACAGCTCGATTCGCACCGAATCGCTCGCTTTGACTCCGAAAGCGTCGTCGCCACGCCCGCGGTTGACATCGAGTTCGACGTTCCCGTGACTCCCGACGGTGGCGAGCCACTGTCCTTCGGGAACTTCGGCGAACGTCTCGACGGCGGGCACCGACTGCCCGTCGACGCGCACCTCGTCGAGGCCCTCCAGCACGTAGCCCGGGACGTTCGTGATGGCGTTGCCGAAGTCGTCGACGACCAGCACCTCGCCCCGGATCGTGTCACCCTCGATCTTCGGTTCGGGGAGTTCGAGGTCGACGAACTCGTCGGTCGGCGCCACGTCGCCGAGCCCGTCGACGGCGTTCGGGACGGTGCCGTCGTCGACCCATGAGTCGTGGACTGCGGCCGCGGCGGGCGCGAACACGTCCCGGCCGTGGAACGTGCTCGACTCGGCGTCCTCGTAACCGATGTCGTGGACGGCGAACGCGTCGGTGCCGTCGCCGGCCGCGGCTTCGGCGTCGGCCTGCGTCGCCAGTGCTCGCGCGGCCGGCAGCAGGACGCCGTTGTCGGGGCCCACGAGGACGTGCTCGCCGGCCTCGACGGCGACGGCAGCCCTGTCGGTACCGACGCCGGGGTCGACGACGACCAGATGTGTCGCTGGCGGGAAGTACGGTAGAATTTCACGAAGCCAGAACGCGGCGGCTCGCACGTCCTGTCGCGGGAACTCGTGGCTCACGTCGACGAGGCGGGCGTCGGTCCGCTGCAGAACGACACCCTTCATCGCGGCGGGGTACGGCGATCCGAAATCCGAGGAAAGCGTAATCATGTGTGCTGTGTGGTCGTGGGGTTGGGAATGGCCGGCTCAGACGCCGTTGCTGTCGGTTTCGCTGACGCGCTGGATGCGCTCGATGCCGTCGATCTCCTCGACGACCTCGGCGACGGCGTCGGGCACCAGCGACTCCCAGTTGCCGTCCTTGATCATGCGCTCGCGGACCTCCGATCCCTCCAGCACCTCCCGGTTGAACATCGGCGACTGGCGCACCTCGACGCCGGCTTCCTCGAACAGCTGGATGACCAGCGGGTTGTTCGAGTACGCCACGTCGAAGTCGGGGCTCATGCTCTGGACGTGGCTCACCCAGACGGAGTTGCGATCGAGGTCCTCGATCGGCACCGCGTAGGTCACGAGGTCGACATCAACCAGCGACTTGGTGAGCATCATGATGCGCTCGCCGGCGGTGAAGGGGTCGTGTCTGGAGTGGGAGGCGTCGGCGCTCCCGATCCCGAGGACGAGTTCGTCGACGTGGCCGTCATCGACGATCGCCTCGACCATGCTGCGATGGCCGTTGTGAAACGGCTGAAATCGTCCGATGTAGCACCCGCGGGTCATGGCCGAAAATTCGTCGGTCGGGCTATAAGCGTGGCGAGACGCCGCGCCGCCGGTCCGATTCGGTGGGTCCCGCGTCCGCCTCGGAACCGGTGTCGAGCCGCTGTACGGCGTTTCTGACGTGTGCCGGCGACGCATCGAGGGAGAAAGTATATCAGTGCGCCAGCCTTCGAATTAGGTAGCAGAACGATTCTATGAGTAACGACACGGATACCGACGACGACCCCCGCAGGGACGGGGGTGGCAACGCGCCCGCCGAGTCCCCGGCGTCCCAAGAGGAAGACGCCGAGGAGCGACCGGGCGAACCCACAGAGCCGACGGACGACGCGTCGGACGACGCGCCGTCGGGGACGGAACAGCAACCGGGAGACGGTGTGAACGAAAACGGTCGGGACGACGCAGATCCGGGGGGATCTGCCCCGACCGACGACCTCGACGACGAGTACGGCCTCGAAGACGACCTCGGGAGCGAGGTCGAGGCCGACATACGGGACGACTTCGACGAGGACGACCTGCTCGGGGGACTCGACATCGACTCCACTGCTGATCTGGAGATCCCCGACGAGCTGGTCGACCACGTCATCGGGCAGGACGACGCCCGCGACATCGTCAAAAAGGCGGCCAAACAGCGCCGTCACGTGATGATGATCGGGTCGCCCGGGACCGGCAAGTCGATGCTGGCCAAGGCGATGAGCCACCTCCTGCCGAAGGAGGATTTGCAGGACGTGCTGGTCTATCACAACCCCGACGACGGCAACGAGCCGAAGGTCCGGACCGTTCCGGCGGGGAAGGGCGACCAGATCATCGACGCCCACAAGGAGGAGGCCCGAAAGCGCAACCAGCTTCGGACCTTCCTGATGCTGATCATCGTTGCGATCATCCTCGGGTACACCCTCCTGACGCCCGCGTCGCTCCTGCTGGGCATCATCGCGGCGGTCGCAGTCTACATCCTGTTCCGCTACACCCAGCGCGGTAGCGACGCGATGATCCCCAACATGATCGTCAACGCCGCCGACCAGACGACGGCGCCGTTCGAGGACGCCACCGGCGCCCACGCCGGTGCGCTGCTGGGCGACGTTCGCCACGACCCCTTCCAGTCCGGCGGCATGGAGACGCCCAGCCACGACCGCGTCGAGCCGGGTGCGATCCACAAGGCCAACAAGGGCGTGCTCTTTGTCGACGAGATCAACACGCTCGACATCCGCAGCCAGCAGAAGCTGATGACGGCCATCCAGGAGGGCGAGTTCTCGATCACGGGCCAGTCCGAGCGCTCCTCGGGCGCGATGGTCCAGACCGAGCCCGTCCCCTGTGACTTCATCATGATCGCGGCCGGGAACCGCGACGCGTTGGAGAACATGCACCCCGCACTGCGCTCGCGTATCAAGGGCTACGGGTACGAGGTGTTCATGGACGACACCATCGAGGACACCCCCGAGATGCGGCGCAAGTACATCCGCTTTATCGCCCAAGAAGTCGAGAAAGACGGCCGTCTACCCCACTTCACGCCCGAAGCGGCCGAGGAGGTCGTGCTCGAAGCCAAGCGTCGGTCCGGCCGGAAGGGTCACCTGACGCTGCTGTTCCGGAACCTCGGCGGTCTGGTCCGCGTCGCGGGTGACATCGCCCGCGCCGAGGACAAGGAGTTCACCGAGCGCGAGGACGTGCTCAAGGCCAAGCAGCGCTCGCGCTCGATCGAGCAGCAACTCGCCGACACCTACATCGAGCGCCGCAAGGACTACGAGCTCACGGTCGCCGACGGCGACGTCGTCGGCCGCGTCAACGGGCTCGCCGTCATGGGCGAGGACTCGGGCATCATGCTCCCGGTCATGGCGGAGGTCGCACCCGCACAGGGCGGCGGCCAAGTGATCGCCACCGGGAAGCTCCAAGAGATGGCCGAGGAATCGGTCCAGAACGTCTCGGCGATCATCAAGAAGTTCTCCGACGTGGATCTCTCGGAGAAGGACGTTCACATCCAGTTCGTCCAAGCCGGCCAGCAGGGCGTCGACGGCGACTCGGCGTCGATCACGGTCGCCACCGCGGTCATCTCGGCGCTGGAGGACATCCCGATCCGACAGGATCTGGCGATGACCGGCTCGCTGTCGGTGCGGGGCGACGTGCTGCCCGTCGGCGGCGTCACCCACAAGATCGAAGCCGCCGCCAAGTCCGGCATCGAGACGATCATCATCCCCAAGGCCAACGAGCAAGACGTCATGATCGAGGACGAGTACGAGGAGATGGTCGAGATCATCCCCGTCAGCAACATCAGCGAAGTGCTCGATGTCGCGCTGGCCGGTGAGACCGAGAAGGACAGTCTCGTCGACCGCCTCAAGAGCATCACCGGGAACGCGCTCGATCCGCAGGTCGGACCCGGCGGCTCGAACCCCAGCCCGCAGTAACACCCTTTTCTATTCGCCGTTTCGTAGGTAACACGTGACTCAGTGGGCCGCGTTTGCGCTGGTCGCCACGGTCGTACTGGTCGTCGTGCTCGCGCTCGCGCGGGCGACGCAGTCGGCGTCGGAGCAGGCGCCGTCCAGTGCAGCGCGCGACGGCTCGCAGGCTCGGCAGGACATCGAATCGCGAGGCGTTTCGAGCCCTCGTTCGCAAGCTTACGAGGACGCCGCGGAACACAGTTCCGCGAGTCCTGACTCGCACACTCGTCAGGACGCCGGAAGCCCCACCGCGGCTTCCGAGTCCTCGCTCGGTGGCGCTCGCGAGAACGCCGGAGAGCAAACCTCTCCGAGCCCTCGTTCGCAAGCTCACGAGGACGCCAACATCCGGACGCTCTCGACTGCCGCCCTGCTCGCCAACGTCGTCGTTACCCACGGCCTGCTGGCCGCAATCGTGCTGGTCGCCGCGTGGGCGGCAGACATCCCCGCGACCGCGCTCGGAATCGACGCCGCCGCGAACGTCGGCTGGACGCCGCTGGCCGTCGGCCTCGGACTCGGAGGTGCGCTGTACGCGGGCAACGAACTACTGGCGGCGGGATTCGACCGCGCCGGGATCGAGTACGACGAGACGCTACGGGGCGCACTCGGCCCCGACTCGATCGTAGGATGGATCGTCCTACTCGGGATCGCGCTGCCGATCATCGCCGTCTTCGAGGAACTGCTGTTTCGGGCCGCGTTGATCGGCGCGCTCTCGGCCGGATTCGGCGTCTCGCCGTGGGTACTGGCGGTGATCTCCTCGCTGGCCTTCGGGCTCGGCCACGGTATTCAGGGGCCGACCGGCGTGGCCGTGACGGGGCTGCTCGGGTTCGTGCTGGCGGCAGCGTTCGTAATGACGGGGAGCCTGCTGACCGTCGTCGTCGCGCACTACCTCATCAACGCGCTGGAGTTTCTCGTCCACGAACGGCTCGGCGTCGAGTGGTAGTGGGCTGCCGAGGACCCCGCCCGTCGTGCGTCGACGCCTCGTCGGCAATCCTCAAGGCCGAGGGCGCCCAAGACACTGCAAGATGGAAACGCTCGAACTCCCGGACGGTGAGGTCGTCACGACCGAAGACGTGTTCCTCTACGAGGAGTACCCCTACCGATTCCGGCCGCTGGAGCACGAGACCTACGAGTTCAAACTGGTCCCGCTGTACTGGGGCGGCGGCGACATGGATGTCCCGTTTCCGGGCCGCGAGGAACTCGTCGAGCAGTGGGGCGAGGAGTCCCGCGGCACGCTGACCGAAGAGGAGTGGGAGCAATGGCTCCAGTCGGCGCGAAACGACGAGCGCTTCGGGGCCGAAGAACTCGACGCGCTGGCCCGCGAGCTACCGACTGGCGAGTCGGGTCTGGTCGAGTCGATCCGGGACGCGCTGGGCCTTTAGAGCCCCTCGATCGACCGCAGGCGCTGTTCGACCGGCGGCGGCGCGGCGCTGGGGCCGTCGCTGATCCGGTGGTCGGGGATGAGCAGCGGCGCCGGATTCTCCGCCAATGCGGTGCGAACGAGCGCGATATCTGCTTCTTCGTCGTCGTTCAGGTTCGGCGTCATGCGTGCGACGGCGGCGACCGTGATCGATTCGCCGTAGGGAACGTCTCGCACCGTTTCGAGCACCTTGCGCTGGTCGGTCGGCACCGTCAGGGCGACCTGCACGTCGGCGAAGTCGGCTTCCTCGACGCCAGTCAGGTAGTCCTCGATTCGGTCCAAAAGCGGGTGATCGGGCGTCGCGTCGGCGTCCGGGGCGTCGGGGAACGTCACTCGCAACACCTTGCCGCTGGCGACGCCGAGTTGGACCGCTCGGTCAAGGTAGTCGGCGTCACGGGCGTAGATACCAGCGTCGTCTGGGTTCATGCGATAGCGTCGGGTCGACACCGACTTGAACGTTGGTACGTCGGCGCTGTCGCGGCTTCGACACCGATCCGAGCGTGTCCGGTGCGCAAGTCTTATGTGCATTTCCGTCCGTTAATGTACGATAATGGACGCTGATGAAGACGTAGCACCAGCAGTTCGGTCGATCCTCGACGCCGCCGACGCTCGGGACGCGCCCGAGAGTGGTCGCGTCGCGGTCGATCCGCGATCGCTGGACGCCGCGTTCGCGGCAGCCGAGGCCGACGGTCGTGCGCCGGTGATCGCCGAGGTGAAGCCGACAAGTCCCACCACGGACGGCACCCGGACGGAGGATCCGGTCGAACTCGCCCGCGCGATGGTCGACGGCGGCGCCGCGGCGCTGTCGGTGCTCACCGAACCAGAGCACTTCGGCGGCAGCCCGGAGTACCTCCAGTCGGTGCGCGACGCCGTCGACGTGCCGGTGCTGCGCAAGGACTTCCTACTGGAGGAGTCTCAACTCGACGCCGTCGAGGCCGATGTCGTCCTGCTGATCGCGCGATTCGTCGGCGACGATTTGGCCGACCTGCTGGCGGCGGCCCGCGATCGCGGCTTTCAGGTGCTCGTCGAAGTCCACACGCGAGAGGAGTTAGAGCGCGCGATCGACGCGGGCGCCGAGTTCGTCGGCGTGAACAACCGCGACCTCGCCAAACTGGAGGTCGACCTCTCGACGTTCGAGACGGTCGCCGAGCACGCACCCGACGACGTGACGCTGATCGCAGAGAGCGGCGTCTCGACGCCAGACGACGCCCGGCGAATGCGTCGGGCGGGCGCTGACGCCCTGCTGGTCGGGAGTGCGATCATGGACTACGAGGACGCGGACGATCCGACCGCGGCGGTACAGGCGAACACCGAACGACTGACGGCGGCCGAGTCCCAGACTCACGACAACGACTAACATGAGCACGACGAAGTTCGGAGACTACGGCGGACAGTACGTACCGGAAGTGTTGATGCCGGCGATCGAGGAACTCACCGACGCCTACGAGCGCTACGTCCTCGACAACGAGGACGGCTTCATGGACGAGTTCCGCGAGCGCCTGGCCGACTTCGGCGGCCGGCCCACACCCTTGCAGCGGGCCGACCAACTGAGCGAGCGCTACGACGCCGACATCTACCTCAAGCGTGAAGATCTGCTCCACGGCGGCGCTCACAAACTCAACAACGCGCTCGGGCAGGTGCTGCTGGCGAAGTACATGGGGAAAGACCGAATCGTCGCCGAGACCGGCGCCGGCCAGCACGGCACGGCGACGGCGATGGCCGCGGCGCATCTGGACATGCCCTGCGAGATCTACATGGGCAAGCGCGACATCAATCGTCAGCGCCCCAACGTGTTCCGAATGCGCCTGAACGACGCCGAAGTCGTTCCGGTGACGGTCGGACGAGGTACGCTCAAGGAGGCGATCAACGAGACGATGCGCGAGTGGGCGACCAGCGTCGAGGACACCCACTACGTGATCGGCTCGATCGTCGGTCCCCACCCGTTCCCGCGAATGGTCCGAGACTTCCAGTCGGTCATCAGCGAGGAGGCCCGCGAGCAGGTTCAGGAACAGGCCGGTCGCCTGCCCGACAGCGTCGTCGCCTGCGCCGGCGGCGGCTCGAACACGATGGGGACGTTCCACGAGTTCGTCCCGGACGCGGAAGACGGAGAGACGACGCTCTACGCCGTCGAGGCCGGCGGCGAGGGCCTGTTCGTCGACGAGGACGAGGGCGTCGCCCCGCATTCGGCGTCGCTGTCGTCGGGCGAGGAGGGCGTGCTCCACGGCGCCCGCACCAAGCTCCTGCAGGACGCCGACGGCCAGATCGTCGAGTCCCACAGCGTCTCCTCGGGGCTGGACTACGCCGGCGTCGGGCCGGAGCTGTCCTATCTCGTCGACGAGGGCCACGTCACGCCGGTCAGCGTCGACGACGACGCCGCACTGGAGGGGTTCCACCGGCTCTCGCAGACCGAGGGGATCATCCCCGCGCTGGAGTCGGCCCACGCCGTCGCGTTCCTCGAACAGCAACTCGGTCCCGACGGCATCCCGGAGGAAGCGGCCGAACACGATCTGGGCGACGTGATCGTCGTGAACGTCTCCGGTCGGGGCGACAAGGACCTCGAATCGGCCATCGAGGAGACCGAGAAGCGCGACATCGATGCCGCGCCTGACATGGGGGTCTTCCATGAGTGACGACGCCGCTGCGGCGACCGGCGACGCCGCCGCTGCTGGCGAGATCGAAGCCGCATTCGCGGGCGACGAGCCCTCGCTGGTCCCCTACGTCACGGCGGGCGATCCAGAGCCCGAAGCGACCGCCGAGTACGTCGAGGCGCTCGCGGCCGGCGGCGCCGACGTGATCGAACTCGGGATGCCCTTCTCCGAGCCGATCGCGGACGGGCCGACGATCCAGAACGCAATCCAGCGCGCGCTCGCGGCGGGCACGACGCCCGAACGCTACTTCGAACTGGTCGAATCGCTCGACGTGGACGTGCCGCTCGTCTGTATGACCTACTACAACCTGCTGTACCAGTACGGCGACGCCCGGGAGGGCAGCGACTACGAACGCCTGCGCCCGTTCGTCCGGCGCGCCGCCGAGGCGGGTATCTCCGGGCTGATCATCCCCGACCTGCCGGTCGACGAGTCCGATCCGCTCCGGGAGGCCTGCGACGAGTTCGGCGTCGATCTGATATTCGTCGTCGCGCCGACGACCACCGACGAGCGCTTAGAGGCGATGCGCGAGCGCGTCTCGGGGTTCGTCTACGTGCAGGCCCGACTCGGAACGACGGGGGCACAAGCCGATGTCAGCGACGCCACCCACGAGAGCCTCGCACGACTCGCAGAGTGGTCGGTCCCCAAAGCGGTCGGCTTCGGCGTCAGCGAGCGCGAGCACGCCGCAGAGATCGTCGCGGCGGGCGCCGACGGCGTCGTCGCCGGCAGCGTGTTCGTCGACATCGTCGCTGAGGGCGACGGTGACGAGGGGACCGTCGCGGAGCGGCTCGAAGCCAAAGCCGCCGAGCTGAAAGCCGGTGCGATCGATGGCGCCGAAGCGCGGCCCGACGAAGTCGGCGAACCGGTCGACCGCACGACGTGACGACGAGCCAGACGTACCACCGTACGAATCGGAAAGCTTCATAACCGCAGATTGCCAGAGACTCACATACCATGACTATCGGAACGGACGCGCGACTCGAGCGCATCGGGACAGACGGGAAATTCGTCGTCGTCCCGATGGACCACGGGATCACACTCGGCGCAGTACAGGGACTCAAAGACATCGAATCGACGATCGACGCGGTGACCAGCGGCGGCGTCGACGCCGTGCTCACCCAGAAGGGGATCGCCTCCCGCGTTCACGGGAACAAGAACGGAAAAGGCTTCATCGTCCATCTCAACGCTTCTACCTCGATCGGGCCGGACTCGAACGACAAGCGCCGCACCGGAACGGTGGAGGAGGCCGTCCGCGCCGGCGCCGACGCCGTCTCCTACCACATCAACGTCGGCAGCAAGTACGAGCGCGACCAGTTAGCTGATCTGGCCAAAGTTACTGACGAGGCCGACCGCCTCGGCATCCCGGTGCTGGCGATGGCCTACGCCCGCGGAGTACACCTCGAAGGCGAGGACCCAGAGCACGACGCCGAGAATCTGGGCCACGCGGTCCGACTCGCCGAGGAGGTCGGCGCAGACATCGTCAAGACCGCCTACAGCGGCGACGCCGAGAGCTTCGCGCACGTCACGTCCTCGACCAGCCTGCCGGTCGTCATCGCCGGCGGCGCGCGGGGCACCGACCGCGAGACGATCGAGATGGTCCGCGGGGCGATGGACGCCGGCGCCGACGGCATCTCGATGGGTCGATCGATCTTCCAGCACGAGGACCCCCGCGCGATTTCGGAAGCCGTGACCGGCGTCGTCCACGAGGATCTCAGTTCCGAGGAAGCTCTCGAACGGGCCGGACTGGCCGTCGAAGCGTAAGCGAACGTAACTGTTTTGCGCGGCGAGCGCGCGCTCCCTGCCATGGACGCCGTCGATCGGGTACACGTCGTGCCGTTCGGGAGCGAGTTCGACCGGATCGTCGAGCCGGTCGTGCGCTACCGCGCCGACGTGGTCTACCTGCTCGAACACGACGACCCACACGGGACGACGCCGACGTACCACGACGAGGTCGTCGCCGCCATCGAAGACGAGGGCATCGAAGTGCGTCGCCGCGACTGCAATCTCGTCGACGTGTACGACGTGCTCGGCGTCGTCACGACCGTGGCGGCCGAGCACCGCGGCGATTCGGTGCGCGTGAACGTCTCGGGCGCGGGCACGATCGCCGCCATCGGCGCGACGATCGCCTGCATGGACGTGTCGACCGACGCGACCGCCTACTACGTCGAGCCGGAGAGCTACGCCCACGACGCCGAAGCAGAGCCGATCAGCGAGGGATTCTCCGATCTGGCGACGCTACCGACCTACCCCGTTGACTCGCCCTCGCGCGATCAAGTTGCGATCATGTCCTACGTCGCCGAGCGCGAGGGCGGCACCGCCCGCCCGAAAAAGCGCGACCTGATCGACCACGCCGAAGCGGAGGCGCTTTCCTTTATCGCCGATCGCGATCCCGCCAACGACAAGGCGAAGTTCCGGCTGCTCGACACGCACGTCGTCGCGCCGCTGGTCGAGGACGGGTATCTGGAGATCAAGAAAGTCGGTCGGCGGCATCTCGTCGCGTTGACCGACCGCGGCCACGACGCGCTCCGGGCGTTTCGGCACAAACTGGCGCATCCCGAGTAGACCGTCGAGTAACAACACCCGACAGCCCGGCGAAAAGCAGGATCTGTGGAGCGGCGGCAAGCGACGGGAGGGTGGGGAGTGGAGGTGGCGTCAGCGGGGCGGTGGGAGGGGGCAGCGTCAGCGGGGCGGTGGGAGGGGGCAGCGTCAGCGGGGCGGTGGGAGGGAGATGGCGTCAACGGGGACGATGGGGGAAGGGGGCAGCATCAGCGGGGTGTGGGGAGGGACCACGTCAGCGAGGGACTGGCCGACGAGCGTCGGCGTCAGGACGCCGCGGCGGGGGCGGCGGCCCGGCGGTCAGCCGCGGCGAAATCCCGGTCGGCGTCACTCGCATGGTGCCACCACCGAGCGCGGCCGCACTCATTGTGGTCCGCCAAGTTCGGCCTCGACGACGGCGTCGTACAGCCGGAAGCCGAGCCGGGCACAGCGTAGGTCCGACCGCAGTCGGTGGTAGTACGCCTTTAGCTCCTCGACGCTCTCGCCGGGCGGCAGCGGCTCGACGTGCGCCGGCACCTCGACATCGTCCGGGTCAGTGGTGCCGTCGCCACACAGCACCGTGGTGATCCGCGGGGGGCCGGCGCGCTCGCGGGCGGTCGCCACCAACACCTGCCGGCAGCGCTCGACGCGCTCGGCGAGTTGCCGGATCTCGTCGGGGGCGGCCGGATTGGTGAGCTCCGACAGCAGCGCGTTTTCGGCGCGGGCCGTCGTCGGCACGTCGAGGTCGGCCTCCGAACAGATGTCGGGAAGCGGCGTCGCCTCGCAGCCGGTCCGGTCCTGCGCGATCCGCCGGGCGGCCGCGGCCGTCGGTGCCCGTCCGAACTGGCACAGCGCAGGGCCGCCGAACTCCGTGACGAGTACCCGCGCGACGAGTGCGACCCTGTCGTCGTCGCACTCGACATCGACGCCGAGGAGGGGGCTGTCTGATCGGGGGGCATCACGATCGTCGTCGAGGCTTGTCGCCATACTCGAAGGGGCGCGCTACCGGATCTTATCTACTTTGTCGATAGTATCGCTACTATCATACTAATCAGTACGATCGATACGATCGGTACTGTTGTCTCGCCACCGTTCGCGCAAGCTTCCGACGTTCCGCCACGTTCAAGCCCGGTCCCTGCGAGCGTTGGAGTATGACACGCTCCGTCTGGCTGAAGGCCGACGACTCCGTCGGCGACTGGGACGAACGACGCAAGCGGATCACCGCCGGACTCGAATCCGGCGTCGACTGGGTGCTCGTCGACGAGCACGACGTGGCCCGCGTCCGCGAACTGGGTGACGTGAACGTCGCGGCGTTCCGGACCGGCGGCGACGTTGACGTGATCGACGACGCCGAAAGCGAGGTCGAAGAAGACGCCGAGCCCGACGCTTACGTCGTCGGCAAGGACGGCGAGGGCGACGGCACAGTCGACCTTCCGGGCGACTTCTCGGGCTCTGCGGATCTCTCTACGCTCCGCCGGGACGACGACCGAGCACAGGGCGCCTACGTCCGTATCTTCGACGAGGACTACGAGGCGTTCGCCCAGTCGGCCGCCGACGACGCCGAGTACACGATCATCGTCAGCGAGAACTGGCAGATCATCCCCCTCGAAAACCTGATCGCGCGCATCGGCGAGGAGACGACGCTGATCGCCGGCGTCACGACGGCCGAGGAGGCCCAGACCGCCTACGAGACGCTCGAACTCGGCGCCGACGCCGTGTTGCTCGACAGCTCCGACCCCGACGAGATCCGCGAGACCGTCGAGGTCCGCGACGAAGCCGAGCGCGAGACGCTCGATCTGGAGTGGGGAGAAGTCACCAACGTCGAACGCGCCGGTAGCGCCGACCGAGTCTGCGTCGACACGGGCAACCTGATGGACCACGACGAGGGGATGCTCATCGGCTCGATGTCCCGCGGGCTGGTCTTCGTTCACGCCGAAACCGCCGAGTCCCCCTACGTCGCCTCCCGGCCGTTCCGGGTCAACGCCGGCGCGGTCCACGCCTACATCCGGACGCCCGACGGCGGCACGAAGTACCTCTCGGAGCTCAAAAGCGGCGACGAGGTGCAGGTCGTCGACGTTAACGGCAACACCCGCGAAGCGATCGTCGGCCGCGTCAAGATCGAGAAGCGCCCGATGTTCCGGGTCGAACTCGACGTCGACGGCGACCGCGTCGAGACGCTGATCCAGAACGCTGAGACCGTGAAAGTCGCCACCGGCGAGGGCCGCACCGCGGTGACCGATCTCGCAGAAGGCGACGAGGTCAAACTGTACTACGGCGACGGCGCCCGCCACTTCGGCGAGGCCGTCGAAGAGAGCATCATCGAAAAGTGAGTCCGCGTCCGTAGGGACGCCGAAGCGACCTCAGGCCGACTCGTTTTCTCTCGGCTTGTCGAATCGCGCCGTACACCAGTGACAGAACTCCAGATCGTCGTCGAGTTCCTTGCCGCAGTTGGGGCAGGTCGGGGTCCCGTCGTCGACCTGCCGACCGGCGTGGGCGGCCAACACGTACGCGTCGAGCATATTGAATCCGACAATCGACGCGAGGGCGAACTCCTCGGCGACGGTGAGTTGTTCGAAGAGGAGATCGACGCTGGCGAGGAGAGACATCGACCCGTCCAGCGCCGCCTCGGGCGCGACGAACGCGAGCGCGGAAGCGACCAGTCCGAACCACAACAGCGCGCGCAGCCACCGGCGCTGATAGACGTGCCCCAACCCGGGATACAGAGAGAGCGCGACGGCGACGAGTGGACGCTTTCGGACCATTCTCTTTCCTCGGCGTTGTGACGCCCCGGGCATTACGCTTCGGGTTTCGACTGATAGCGGCCGACAGACCGGCGCAGGACGCGACCGGACGCCCTACTCTCCCGACTGCAACTGGTCGATGAGGTCTCGGAGCGTCGCCAGATCGTACTGTCCGGGAGCGGTCGCATCGTCGGGATCGACCGGCGCGTAGCCGATCCGGGAGCCGTACAGTGGCGCCACGGCGCGGGAGTGGCGTCCCGCCTCGCCCATCGCCATCGTGGCGACGCGCTCGCCCCGAGCGTCGAACTCCTCGGTCGCCGTGAGCAGCGCCAGCACGTCCTCGGGCGTCCGAGCGGTGACGGCTAGCTTCCCGACATCGCCGACGGCTGTCGCCTCCGAGAGCACGTTCCGCAGGTCCGCCGACGACGGCGTGCGCTCGAAGTCGTGGACCGAGACGACGACCGCAGCGCCGGCATCCCGGGCCGCGGCGGCGACCTGCTCGCCCTCCTCGGTTCGGACGCTGTCGAGTTCGATGTCGATCGCCTCGACGGCGTCGAGTTCGGCGGCGTCGCGCAGGTCCGACAGCCGGTCGTGTCCCGTCGCCTCGCCGCCCTCCCAGTCGGCGCGGTTGGTCGCCAAGATCGGTAGCTCGCCGTCGTAGGCCTCGAGCGCCTCGATCGGGTCCTCGGCCAGATCCATCCGAAACTCGACGGCATCGGCGTGCTCGCGGGCGGCCGGCTCGTCGTCGAGACTCGCCGTGGCCGCACAGAGAACGAACTCGTCGAAGTTCATACTGTAGGGCGCGCGTGCCGGCCTCAAAAAAGCATCTTCTCCGGAACCGCTGAGCGGGCGATACTCAGGCCAGACCGAGGCTCTCCTCGGCTTCGAGCAGTTCGTGGTAGCGGTTGCGGATCGTCACTTCCGAGATGTCGGCGACCTCGCTGACGGCGGCCTGCGTGGTCTTCTCGTTGGTCAACAGCGCGGCGGCGTAGACGGCGGCGGCCGCGAGGCCGACCGGGCTCTTGCCCGAGTGGACGCCTTTCTCCTTGGCGTTCTGGAGGAGCTTTCGGGCGCGGTGCTCGGCCTCGTCGGAGAGTTCGAGTCCGGAGGCAAAGCGGGGAACGTAGCTCTCGGGGTCGGCGGGCTGGACCTCCAGCCCGAGTTCGCGTACCACGTAGCGGTAGGTGCGAGCGACCTCGTTTTTCTCGACGCGGGAGACTTCCGCGATTTCGTCCAGACTCCGGGGCACGCCGGCCTGCCGTGCGGCGGCGTAGACACAGGCCGTCGAGACGCCCTCGATCGAGCGTCCGGGCAGGAGGTCCTCGTTGAGCGCGCGCCGGTAGATCACGCTGGCGGTCTCGCGGACGTTGCTCGGCAGGCCCAGCGCGGAGGCCATGCGGTCGATCTCGCCGAGCGCCTGCTTGAGGTTGCGCTCCTTGGAGTCACGCGTGCGGAATCGCTCGTTCCACTTGCGCAGGCGCTGCATCTTCTCGCGCTGTCGGGAGCCAAGCGAGTTGCCGTAGGCGTCCTTGTCGCGCCAGTCGATGTTGGTCGAGAGCCCCTTGTCGTGCATCGTGTTCGTCGTGGGGGCGCCGACGCGGGACTTCTCGTTCTTCTCGCGGGCGTCGAACGCGCGCCACTCGGGGCCGCGGTCGACCGAGTCCTCCTCGACGACGAGGCCGCAGTCGGCACAGATCGTCTCGCCGTGTTCCTCGTCGTTGATGAGCTGGCCGCTACACTCCGGGCAGGAGATGCTCTCTTCGGTCGATTCGCTCTCTCGCTCCTGTTCGTCCGTTCGGGTTCGCGTCCGTGCGTTTGACTCTGTCATAGTGCGAAGGCGGGGGCTGACCGGGCAGGAAATCCTGGAAAAACCCCGGGTGAATCCTTTCGTAGAAATTGCCCAGCACTCTATTTAGTTCATTCGGTATTCGGACGCCCCACTCCTGTGCCAGCGGTCGAGACGCCGAAATCTATACAAAAATCAAAACATTCATTATCCGTCATCTGACGAGCCGGTCGATCACCGTCTCGTCGTCGACGACGAGGTTGTACGCCCCCTCGTCGTCGTTCCACAGCGCGAGCGCCGACTCGATCGAGAGCAGGTCGCCGTACTCGGCGGCCGCCAGATCGCGGTTCAGTGACGTTTCACGGGTCAACACGGCGTAGTGCTCGGTCGCCTCGCTGCCGTCGCTGATCTTGTACAGCGGGTTGGCGTCGCCCTCCGAGAGCGACCGGCTGAGCTTCATCGCCAGCAGGTCGATCCGCTCGGAGACGTGCCGCTCCATCTCGGCCATCTTCGCGTACCGGTCGGGTTCGGGATCGAGGTCGTACTTGCGCAGGCCGTCGCGCCGCAGGATCGAGTGGGAGAACTGCACGTCGACGTTGACGAACTCGCCGGGATCGTGGTCGGCGTCGTCGGCCGCCTCGTCGAGACGCCGCTGGAAGGCCGGCACTGCGAGGTCGGGCCGAACGTCGAACGACCAGCCCCGATCGGTCGGCGTCTCGCCGGGCCACAGCCGCACCGTCGGCGAGAAGACGGTCGCCGGTGGCTGGCTCTCCGCGGGTTCGTCGGCGAGCGCGCGTTCGACCTGCCGAAGTCCGGTGCTGGTGTTTTGATCGGCCGGCGCGAGCGCGACCATCGAGCCGTCGGGCGCCAGCGCGTCGAGATACCGCCGTGTGACGGCGACCGGGTCGTCGAGTTCGTTCAACACGTTGCCGAAGATGATCAGGTCGAACCCGACAGCCTCGTCGCCGGCGTCGAACTGCGCGTCGAGGACGCTCTCGGGGTCGAACGCCTCGGCGCGCTCGCGGTGGATCGTCGGGTGGAAGTTCCGCGAGGTCTCGGCGAGCAGCCCGTCGAGCACGTCGGCGGCCGCGCTGGGCTCGACGGCGTGATACTCGACCAGCGCGTCGTCGGCCAGCAGGTCGTGCAGCCCGAGCGCCGGGCCGCCGACGCCGGCGCCCACGTCGAGTACGCGCAGGCGACGCCCGACCAGCCCGCGCTCGGTCAGATCTGCGAGCGCGTACTGGACGACCGCGTAGTTATCTGGAAGGTGGTAGATAGCGTAGCCGAGCGCGGCCTCGCGATCGTACTCAACGGGATGCTGTCGGTAGTAGGCGTCCTTGAGCCGCCGGATCGTCAGCCTGAGCAGGTCTCCGGAGGGGCCGTCGTGCCAGTCCGGGCCGTACTCATCGACGAGCAGATCGTCGAGCCGGTCGGCGTACGTCTCGGGAAGCGCCTCGACCGTGCCCGGCGTCGCCGTCACCGGCTCTTCGGAGACGGGGACGAACGTGCCGTCCTCGCGTTCGCGCAGGCCGAGCGCGACGGCCTCCTCCCGGAGCACCTGTCGGACGACCGCGGGATGGGGCTGGCTGGCGACGTACTCGTAGATCTCGTCGGGGTCGATCGGGCGCACCTCGCGCAGATATTTGGCGTTCTCGACGATCGCTTGGCGCTCGTCGGTCATTGGTCTCCCCCGTGACCCGCCCCTGCCGACTCGTCGACGGCCGATCGAGCCTCCTCGTACAGTTCGACGAACGCCTCGTCGGTGTCCGCCTCGGCGATCCGCCGGGCCGCCGCCGCGACCGCGTCGGCGCCGTCGAACGTCGACTGGATCTCGGCGTACACCTGCGGGCTGTTGCCGGTCACCTGCTCGACCAGATCCAGCAAGCCCTCCGAGATCGGCGTCTGGAACCGGTCGGGGACGGACTCGGCCGCCAACGCGTAAGCAAGTACCGCGGTGTGGGCACTCGCCTGTACGGTCGCCATCGCCTCGTCGTGTTCCGCGGGCGTGGTCTCGAACACGTCGTTGCCCGCCGCCGCGATGGCGTCGAGCACGGCGTCGGTGGTCGGTCCCGGCGACGCCCGGACGGCGGCGACGTTGCCCGGCGCGTTCGACGGCGCGAACAGCGGGTGCAAGCTCGCTCGCTCCCGGTTGGGGGCGTGGGCTGCCATCGCAGCCACCGGCTCGGCCATCGCGCCGGTCACGTCGACGAGCGCCTCAATCGCCCGATCGGCGTACTCGTCGATGGCAGCTTCCGCGATCGACATCGGCACCGCGAGACAGACGACATCGAATCGGTCCTCGGTGTCGGTCGGCACGTCTCGCCCGCCGATTGCGTCGGCGGCGGTAGCCGCGGCCTCGGCGTCGAGATCGGTAAAGGCGACATCGAACGTCGCCTCGTCAACGGCGGCTAGCGTCGCGCCGAACCAGCGTCCCATCGCTCCGGCACCGACGACCAGTACGTCCATTGGAGCGAGGTAGCCGGGGACGGTCAAAAAAGGCTACGAGTCGACCCCTCGCGTTCCGAACGGTACTTTTAAACTCGCGGACACCCGCCACTAGAACAATGGCTTTTGAGGATCTCCTCGAGGACCCCGTCATCCAGAAGTACCTACACGAGCTGGTCGGGCCGAAGGGCATGCCGGTTGCGGCCGCTCCGCCGGACGGCGAGGTCACGGACGAGGAACTGGCAGAGGAGCTCGACATGGAGCTCAACGACGTTCGCCGGGCGCTGTTTATCCTTTACGAGAACGACCTGGCGTCGTACCGTCGGCTCCGCGACGAGGACTCGGGATGGCTCACGTACCTCTGGACGTTCGAGTACGACAAGATTCCCGAGAACCTCGAAGAGGAGATGCACCGCCTCTACGAGGCCCTCGAAGAGCGCCGCGAGTACGAGCGGACTCACGAGTTCTACCTCTGTGAGGTCTGTTCGATCCGCTTCGAGTTCGGCGAGGCGATGGACTTCGGCTTCGAGTGTCCCGAGTGTGGCTCGCCGCTGGAGTCGATGGAGAACACCCATCTCGTCGACGCGATGGACGAGCGCATCGAGAACCTGCGCGACGAGCTGAACATCGACATCGAGGCCGAGGCATAATGGTCGTCCTCGCAACGAAGCTGTACGTCTCCGGCGACGCCGAAGATCGGGCGCTCGACTCGCTGCGCTCGCTGATCAACAACGACATCGGCGAGTTGGACGTGGAGTTCGAACTCGGCGTCCGGCACGACGACTTCCCCTCGGTCACGATCGAAGGCGAGGACGCCGTCGTCGCCCGCAACGTACTCACCGAGGAGTGGGGAGCGATCACCGACGACTTCCAAGCAGGCGAGACGTACGTCGGTACGCTCGAATCGTGGGATGACGACGGGTTCGTGCTCGACGCCGGCGGCGCCGTTCGTATCTCGACGGCCGACCTCGGACTCGGGCAAGGCCGCCCCGAGCAGATCCGCCAGCGATTCGGCATCGTCCAGCACACGCCTCTAGAGTTCGTCTATGGCGACGCCGAAGCCGACGCCCGACTCTCCGAGGCCCAGCAGGACCAGCTGTACGAGTGGACCCGCGGCACGGGCCGTGTGAACGTCAACAGCGCAACCCGCGCCGAGGTCCGGGCGACGATCAACCGCGCCGGCCACGCCCAAGACATCGTCACCGTCGAACGGCTGGGCCTGCTCGAACAGAGCGTCATCTGCGGCGAGGACACCGACCCGCCGGGGCTGGTCGCAAGCGTCGGGCAGTACCTGCCCTCGGAGCTTCGCGCCGTCGTTCCATGAATCGCCGGCTGCTCGTCGCCACGGTCGCGGTCGCCGTACTCGCGCTCACAGCGGGCTGTGTCGGCGGCGGTGGCGGCGTCGACGAGGAGCAACTGAACGAGAACGCCACGTACAACTGGAGCGTCCAGCAGGACGTGTTCATCAACGTCGACAGCGCCGGATCGCTCATCGGCGAGGCCGAGTTCGAGGCAGTCTACGACGTCTCCGACCGGGACCAACTCGAACTGTATCGGAGCGGCATCACCAGCGACCGACCACTCGAGATCAGTGCGGTCGTGTTCCGCTCGGACAACGGAACCTACTACAACGGCACCGAACTCGACGTCGAGCAGACCAGCGAGGCCACGGTTATCGACCTGCCCAACGAGGACGGAAAGCTGGCCTTTACCTCTCGGACGAACTCGAAGGAACTCCGCCTGCCGGCGTACGTCGAAGGCTCCTACCGCGTTGCGCTTCCGGCGAACCACAGCACCGAAGACTTCCTGCTCGGCCACGTTAGCCCGGGCAACTACCGGACGGAGATGGTCGGCGACCGGATGCACGTCGTCTGGAGTGACGTCTCCAACCCCGTGCATCTCAAGTACTACCTCGACCGCGACCAGTACTTCTTCTACACGCTGGTCGTCAGCCTCGGCATCGTCGCGCTCGGCGGGTACTTCTACTTCAACCGCCAGATCCGCCAACTCAAGGAGCGCCGACAGGAGCACGGACTCGAACTCGACCCGGACGACGACGACGGCAAGCGGCCGCCGCCGGGGATGGGATAGGTAGCGCGAACCGGCCGTCCCCGCCCGCTCCCGCGAACTTTTATCGCCCGGCGCGCAACGGGCCAGTATGCACGTCGCGGTCATCAACGTCGGCGACGAGATTCTGGCCGGCGACACGACGAACACGAACGCCACGTGGCTGTGCGACCGCCTCGACGAGCGCGGCGTCGACGTCGAGCGAGTGGCGGTCGTTCCCGATCGGATCGCCGATATCGCCCGGCTGGTCAACGAGTATCGCGCCGAGTACGACGCGGTGATCGTCACCGGCGGGCTGGGGCCGACCCACGACGACGTGACGATGGACGGCGTCGCCGCGGCGTTCGGGCGCGAGGTCGAGCGCAACCCCGATGCCGTCGAGTGGCTCGTCGAGCACGGCGGCTACGAGCGCGACGATCTAGTCGAGGGGACGAGTCACCTGCCGGCCGGTGCTCGCGTGCTCCACAACGACGTGGGCGTCGCGCCCGGCTGCGTCGTCGACGACGAGGTGTACGTCCTGCCCGGCGTTCCCCCGGAGATGAAGGGGATGTTCGAGCAGGTGGCCGAGGAGTTCGCCGGCGAGCGGACCCACACCGTCGTCGTCACTGTCGACGAGCCGGAGAGCGCACTGCTGGACCGACTTGGTGATCTCCGCGAGCGCTTCGACGTGGGCGTCGGTAGCTACCCCGGCGAGTACGTCCGCGTGAAGCTCAAAGACGCCGACTCGGAGGCCGTCGAGGCCGCGGCCGAGTGGCTCAGCGAGCGGGTCGACGTGGTCGAGACAGAGGAGCGCTAGAGGCTGCGCATTCGTCGTTGGCGCGCTATCGGAACAGGTAGAACAGCCACGCCGCGGTGATCAGCAGGCTCGTTCCCAGAACGGCGAGGCTCGTCTCCCACATCGGCAGTTCCGCAGCCAGCGGTGCAAGGGTCATACCCGCGTGTTGCCGTCCCGTTCTCATAAAGTTTGAGAACCCTTCCCGTCGTTCGCACGGCGAGCACCCGCTCGCTGGCCGCGAACCGTTCCCGGCGAGCGGCGGCCTTTTCTCCCCGGTCGTCCAAGCGACACGCATGCGTCGGATCGGCGTCGTCGTGAACCCCGTCGCCGGGATGGGCGGTCGCGTCGGACTCAAGGGAACTGACGGGAAGGTCGAACAGGCCGTCGAACGGGGCGCGACGCCGCGAGCGCCCGATCGCGCGACCGAAGCCATAGAGTCGCTGGCGCGCCACGCCGAGGCCGATATCGAGGTGCTCGCAGCCGGCGGGGCGATGGGCGCGGATGCGATCCGGGCTACGGGGGTGGAGCCGACGATCGTCTACGAACCAGCCGCGGACGCCGCCGAGCCGGGCACGGTCGAACCGGGCGCGACGACGGCCGAGGACACGCGGGCGGCCGTGAGAGCCTTCGTCGAGCACGGCGTCGACCTCGTCGTGTTCGTCGGCGGCGACGGCACCGCGGTCGACGTTGCCACGGCGCTCGACGAACTGGGCGTCGAGACGCCGATGCTCGGCGTCCCCGCGGGCGTCAAGGTGTACTCGTCGGTGTTCGGCGTGACGCCGCGGGACGCCGGCCGCATCGCGGCGACGTTCGAGCGCGTCGAAGACCGAGAGATCAACGACATCGACGAGGACGCCTACCGCGGCGGCGAGGTCGAAACCGAACTCCGAGCCGTCCGACCCGTGCCGGTCGCCGAGGATCTTCAGTCGAGCAAGCAGATCGGCGGCGGCAGCGTCGAGACGCTCGCGGAAGGGTTCATTCGGGACATCGAGCCGGGGACGACCTACGTGCTCGGCCCCGGAAGCACCGTCGGGGAGATCAAGTCCCGTCTCGGTTTCGAGGGCTCGCCGCTGGGCGTCGATGTCTGGCGAGCCGCCCCCGACGGCGTCGAGGCGACAAGCTACCACGAGCCGGCGTCGCCGGCCGGCGAGGTGCTCGTTCGAGACGCCACCGAGGCAGACATCCTCGACGTTCTGGACGACCCCGCCGTCATCGTCGTCTCGCCAATCGGCGGGCAGGGGTTCGTGTTCGGCCGTGGGAACGATCAGATCTCGCCGGCCGTGATCGAACGCTGCGATCTCGAAGTCGTCGCCTCGCGCCGGAAACTCGACGACCTGTCGGTGCTCCGGGTCGATACCGACGACGATGACCTCGACGAGTCGCTCCGGGGCTGGCTGCAGGTTCGGATCGGTCGCTTCGAGCGCCGGATGATGCAGGTCGTCTAAGAATAACCTTATATATCGCACTACTGTCCAGCCAGCATATTATTACTCTATCCGAGATAATGCAGATATAGACAAGATTAAGGTCTGCTCCGGCGTACTGGCGACCATGGAAACGCGAAAGGTCCAGCGGCTGGGACCGTCCACGCTTGCGATGACGCTGCCCGCCGAATGGGCGAGCGAACAGGGCGTCGAAAAAGGCGACGAGGTGTCGCTCCGGATGGGCGGCAAAGGCACGCTGACGGTGATGCCCGAGTCGGCCAGCACCGAGGAGTCGGAAGCCATTATCCGCGCCGACAATCTCGACGCCAACGCCGTCGAGCGCGCGATCGTCGCCCAGTACGTGCTCGGCCGCCGCGTCATCCGCATCGACCAGACCGAGGGCGCGCTCTCCTCGGATCACATCAACGCCGTCTACAAGGCCGAAACCCAACTGATGGGCCTCGGCGTCATCGAGGAGACGCCCGAGAGCATCGCCATCCGCTGTTCGGTCGACCCCGAGGACTTCACGCTCGACAATCTCATCGAGCGCCTCGAATCGACCGGCTCGACGATGCGCGGCGAGGCGATCAAGGCGCTGGCCCACGGCAACCCGGATCTCGCCCAGCGCGCGCTCAACCGCGAGCGCCAGGCGAACAAGATCTTCGTCCTCATGCTGCGGCTGATCTTCACGGCCTACCAGAACCCCAACCTCGCCCGCGCCGTCGGGCTGGAATCAGGCTTCCCGCTGATCGGCTACCGCTCGATCGCCAAGAACCTCGAACTCACCGCGGACAACGCCGAGGACATCGCCGAGATCGTGCTCGACGCCGAAAATCACTCGCTAAACGTCGATCAGGGGACGATGCGTCGCATCCGCGAGTTCACTGACGACGTGGACGAGTTGACCCAACTCGCCGTCGAAGCCGCCGTCGAGCGCGACTACGACAAGACCATCGAGGTCCGCCAGGGGTTCCACGAGATCGGCGACCTCGAACAGGAGATCCTCGGCGACCTGCCCGAGATGGACAACGAGGACCTGCTGCAGGTCCGCGAGGTTCTCGTCAGCCTCAAACAGACCGCCGAGTACGCCGTCCGAAACGCCGAAATCGCCGCGAATCTCGCGCTCAACGAGGAGTCCGAGCACACGACCATTAACTGACCACCTTTTTCCGCCTCGGGTGCGCT
The DNA here is from genome assembly GCF_900215575.1 of Natronoarchaeum philippinense. Lineage (NCBI taxonomy): Archaea > Methanobacteriati > Methanobacteriota > Halobacteria > Halobacteriales > Natronoarchaeaceae > Natronoarchaeum > Natronoarchaeum philippinense. The sequence goes on from NZ_OBEJ01000002.1 coordinate 625,378, forward strand.
CGCTCACTCCGTTCACTCGCGCACCACTCGGCGCAAAAACGTGGGCGAAAAAAGCCGCTCGCTCACTCGCTACGCTCGTTCGCTCGCGGTTGCTACACTGGATACTACAACACTGCGACAACCCCGCTACGCAGCAGTACGCAACCGTACCGGATGCCGCGGCGCGACGCCGTCAGTCGGCCGGCAGTTCCGCTCGCCGGTCGTCGGCGTCCTCCGGCGATTCCTCGGCGGCGTCTAGGTCGGTCTTTGCTGCGCGCAGTGGCTTGCGCGAGGCCATCTCGCAGTCGAACGCCGGGTGTTCGACAACGTGGCGGACGATCATGTGCCGGCGCGAGCCGGTGATGCCCGTTCGGCCCACGTCGTCGGCGGCGAACTCGCCGGGCAGTCGCTCGTACAGACGGCGAAGTTCTTCGAACGATCGGAACACCTTGGCGTTGCCCGCCGAGTCGGCACAGCGGCGGCTGACCTCGTAGGAGCCGTCTTCGCGGTACTCGCCGGCCGTCCGGAAGAACTCACGACGTTCGGTCAGCGCGTCGCCGATGGCGTCTTGCAGATCGGCAGCGGCGTCGCGCGAGAGGACACGTTGGTCGTCACCGATCGTGATTTCGATACTGGTGCGGTCGTCGGTCGCCGTCGCAGCGATCTCATCGCCCGCCGAGAACGCGATCAGGAGCGATGTCACTCCGTGTCATGCAGTTGGAGTTCGATGCCGACACACAAAACCGTACCGGCGAGCCGAGCCCGGCGCTTAGCTCGCGTTGTCCTCGAAGATGTGGGTCTCGATCGTGTCCTGATGGTCGAGCGCACGCACCGGAACGCGGAACGACTGGCCCTCGACCTCGACGGTCGCGTAGAACCGGATCTGCAGGTCGGTCACCTGATCGTTTTCGAGGTGGCTCGCCCACCACTCGTCGAGGTTCGCGTTCGTGATCGCCGTCCGTGTCTGCACGCGCTCGGTCGCCTCGGAGGGGATCGCAGCGTTGGTCTCGGAGGACCCCTGCCCGACGAGCACGTCGTTCATCGTGATCTCGTAGTCGATCGAGCTGACCGTCAGCGGGTAGTCCTGCGGGTTGTACGCGACGAAGTCGACGTTGATCGGCGTCTCCTCGCTGGTGACTGCACCCCACTCTGCGTCCGTCTCGTTGACGTACATGACCGGGCTCTCGACCAGCGGAGACCCCGTTAGCGCCGAGTCGTCGGCCCGAACCGGGCGCGTCTCGTTCGAGGAGAACTGCCCGAGCAGGTCGGTCTGGATCGGTCGCGTGATCGTGAACTGCTTGCTACGGCCCAGTCGCTCGGCGGTGACGTTGGCGTCGACGGTGAGTTGGCTTTGTTCGCCGTTGCGAACGTGGCTCGCAAACCACGGCGGGATCTGTTGGTTGTCCATCTGGGTTGTGAGTTCGGTCGTGCTGTTGCCCGGTGCGAGCGAGACGCCCTCCCGGTCCCCAGTTGCGACGCGCACGTCGTTCATCGACACCGTGTAGTCGATGCGTACGTCGCCGAGCGTGATGCCGACCGGGTTCGGGTTCGAGACGACGAGATCGGTCTCGATGGTCGTCGTCGAGTTGTTGACGCCGGCGAACTCGTTGTCGACAGCCGCGACGCTCGGGACGCCGAGGACGCCGAGCCCGGCCGCCGCACCGATCACGACGACGACCGACAGTGCGACCGTTCCGGCGATCCGGAGCTTGCTCCCCAAGAGGAGCGGGACGACAGCATCGAGCGAGTCTGGTAAGTCCATCTTACCGGCGTTCGTGGCCGACGCGGGATAAATGACTTGGCAGTCGGTCTGACAAGAGCTAAGTTTCTGCCGTCGAAAGCCGCGAGCATGACAGCGACCTCTGCGCAAGGGACTGACAAGGGAATCGGAATCGCGGTGCTGTGTGCCGTCGTCGCCGCGCTCGGCGCGATGGTGATGTTCGTCGGGGCGCCCGACGTGACTGCCGCGTGGGGCTTTGCCGCCGCGATGGTGTTCGGCGTCCTATCGGTCGTCGGCGCCCACGCCTACGGCGCCTGACCGGAACCTGTTAGTCGGCCGATCGAAAACCGTTAAGCACGTTCAGCGCCTAGCGCGCGTACTGATGTCCGACTACACCGACGAGGAACGGCGCATCGTCTCGTATCTCCGCGAGAGCGCCGCCCGCGGGGAGCGGTACTTCCGGGCGAAAAACATCGCGGACGCGCTCGGACTCTCATCGAAGCAGGTCGGATCCCGGCTTCCCCATCTCTCGGAGAAGGCCGACGACGTCGACATCGAGAAGTGGGGCCGGTCCCGCTCGACGACGTGGAAAGTGACGATCAGCTAAATCGTCGCCGGATCCCGCGGCTTTTTACTCCCCAGTACCTCAGATGCGTTCATGACAGTCCGGGTTGAGCGGACGTTCGAGTTGCCCGTCGAACCCGAGCGCGTCTGGGAGTTCATCGCCGACCCGGAGAAACGCGCTCGCTCGATCAGCGTCGTCTCTGACTACGAACTCGACGACGCCGACGGCCGGCGAGCGACGTGGCACGTCGACCTGCCGGTGCCGTTGCTCGACCGTACCGCTGCGGTCCGAACCGAAGACGTCGAGCGCCGGGCGCCCGAGTACGTCGAGTTCGTCGGGCGCTCGAAAGTGTTGCGCGTGACCGGCGAACACGAGATCGAAGCAACCGAGGACGGCTCGCGGCTGCACAACCGGTTCGTCGTCGACGGCCGACTCCCCGGCGTCGAGCGATTCTTCGAGCGTAACCTCGACGACGAGCTTCGGAACTTGGAGACGACGCTCCGGGACGACCTCGGGGTCGAGCAGTGAGCGAGCACGGCGGCGTCACGATCGCGCTCGCCCAGATCGAGATCGAAGCCGGCGCGGTCGAGGCAAACCGCCGCCGTGCTGTCGACGCCATCGCCCGGGCAGCCGACCGCGGCGCCGATCTGGTCGCGCTGCCGGAGATTTTCAACGTCGGCTTCTTCGCCTTCGACCTGTACCACCGGCTGGCCGAACCCCTCGACGGCGAGACGCTGACCCGGATCGCCGAGGCCGCCGCCGACCACGAGATCGGCGTCCTCGCGGGAAGCATCGTCGAGGATCTCGATGCGACGGACGCCACAACGCCCGCGGCGGGGGGGCTAGCGAACACGTCGGTCCTGTTCGACCGCGACGGCGAGCGCCTCGCCATCTACCGGAAGCGCCACCTGTTCGGCTACGACTCGCGCGAGTCCGAGCTACTCGTCCCCGGCGAGCGCACCGCGACAGCCGAGTTCGAGGGCTTTACCGTCGGCATGACGACGTGTTACGATCTGCGATTTCCCGAACAGTACCGCGAACTGGTCGACGCCGGCGCGACGCTCGTGCTCGTTCCCTCGGCGTGGCCCTATCCCCGTGTCGAGCACTGGGAGACGCTCTCGCGGGCGCGGGCGATCGAGAACCAGTGCTACGTGGCGACGATCAACGGGTCCGGGGAGTTCGACGACGCGACGCTTCTGGGTCGCTCGACAGTGTACGACCCGTGGGGGACGGCGCTGGCGTCCTGTGCCGACGAGTCGGCGGTCGTGACCGCCGAGATCGACCCCGAACGAGTCGCGGGAGTCCGCGAGGAGTTCCCCGCGCTGGCCGACCGCCGGCAGTAGACGACTGCTGGTCTACTCCGCGAGCCGGAGTTCGACTACGAACACGGCGCCCTGCGGATCGTTGTCCTCGACCCAGACGCGGCCGCCGTAGCGGTCGACCAGCCGGTCGACGAGAAACAGCCCGATACCGGTGCCGGAACTATCCAGCCCCATCGCTGATTTTCCAAATATCTCGGATTTCTGGCCGTCCGGCACGCCGACGCCGTCGTCGGCGACCGAGACCTGCACGCAGTCGCCGGTCAGTTCGAAGCCGACCTCGACGGTCGGGGACTCGACTTGGGAGTGCTGGACGGCGTTGTCGATCAGGTTCTCGAACACCGACGCGAGCAGTTCGTCGGCGTAGACGGTCGTGCGCTCCAGTTCACCGACGGAGATGGTGGCCCCATCCGAGACGGTTCGACGTTTCTCGACGGTGTCGAGGATCACCGGTCCGAGCGCGACCGGTTCGAGGGAGGAGTCGGTGTCTCCGGCGACGGCTTCGAGGAACGTCTCGACGTTCTGTGTGATCTCGGCGATGTGGTCGGCCGCACTCGTGATCTGCTGGACCGTGTCCCGTCGCGCGTCGTCGACGTTCTGTTCGAGCATGTCGGCCCAGCCCTGAATGACGTTCACGTCGTTTTGGATGTCGTGGCGGACGATGCGGTTTAACACTTCCAGTTGGTCAGTGCGTTTGCGCAGTTCGGACTCGCGGCGCTTTCGCTCGATCGCATAGCGGATCGCTCTGGTCAGGGTGTCTGGATCGAGTTCGTCCTTGTTGAGGAAATCCTGCGCACCGGACTGGATGGCTTTGAGAGCGGTGTTTTTGTTCTGTAGGCCGGTGAGCACGATCACCGGGAGATCGGTGTGGCCGACGATCCGGTCGAGCGTTTCGATGCCCTGACTCGTCGGAAGCCCGAGGTCGAGCAACAGCACGTCGAACGTCGATTCCGCGAGCGCCTCCTTGCCGTCTTCGAGCGTCGTGTGGTGGGTGTGCGTAACTGTCGACGGCAGCATCGGCGTCTCGGCGCGGTCGATGTAGCGCTCGATGAGCCGAGCGTCGCCCTCGTTGTCCTCGATGACGAGCACGTCGAGTGAGCGGTCAGATTCGAGCATCGGTCTACGTAGAGGGGAATCGTACGACTTTGAACCAGAACCCCTCAATCTGCCGGACGACATCTTTGAAGCCGTCGAACGTTACCGGCTTGGTGAGGTAGGCGTTGGCGTGGAGATCGTACGTTTTGACGATGTCTTCTTCGGCTTCGGAGCTCGTGAGAATCACGACCGGGATGCGCTTGAGGTCGTCGTCGTCCTTGATCTCTTCGAGGACGGTCGTGCCGTCTTTCTTCGGCAGGTTCAGATCTAGCAACACCAGATCCGGCCGGGGATCGTCGGCGTACTCGCCTTCGTCGCGGAGATATCGCATCGCCTCGACGCCGTCGGTGACGACGCGGAGATCGTTCCGGAGCGACGCGTTCTCGAACGCTTTCTCGGTGAGTTTGATGTCGCCGGGGTTGTCCTCGACTAACAGCAGATCGACTTCCTCCTCGCGTTCGTAGTCTGTCATGCTGTTCCCTCCGTCGTCGGGAGAGTAAAGCAAAACGTTGTTCCTTCGTCCGGCTCGGAGTCGACCCAGATGTCGCCGCCGTGACGAGTGACGATGCGCTGGCAGATCGCCAGCCCGATACCGGTGTTGTCGGTGCCGTCGTCACGCGTCCCCCGCGTGAACACCTGAAAGATGTTGTCCTGCTGTTGTTCGGGGATGCCGATCCCCTGATCGGAGACCGTAAAGAGTACGCCGTTGATCCCGTTTTCGGCGTCGATATCGATCTCCGGCGGCTCGTCCCCGGCGTAGTCGATGGCGTTGGCGACGAGGTTCTGGAACAGTTGCCGGAGCTGGTTGGGATCGGCCCGAACCTCGGGCAACTCGCCGACGGTCACGCTGGCGTCTGACTCCTTGATCGACAGTTGGAGGTCATCGAGCACGTCGTCGATCGCTTCGTTCGGGTCGACGGAGTGGGGCTGTTCGGCCTCGCTCTCGACGCGAGCGAACTTCAGGAGGTCGTCGATCATGTTGCGCATCCGATCGGCTCCGTCTATGGCGAAGTCCATGTACTCCCGTGCCTCCTCGTCGAACTCGTCGCCGTACTCCGAATCGAGCAGGTCGATGTAGCTCGATACCATGCGCAGTGGCTCCTGAAGATCGTGAGAGGCGATGTAGGCGAACTGCTGGAGGCGCTCGTTGCGCTGGCGGAGTTCCTTGCGACGCCGCTGTTGCTCGCGTTGGTGGCTCACCCACTGGGAGATGATCCAGACCAGCGCGCGCTCGCGTTCGCTGAACGCCTCGTCTCGGGGGGCGCTCCCAGCGAAACAGACGGTTCCTTCGAGGTCGCCGTCGACGTAGACGGAGCCGCCGATGTAGCTCCCCAGATTGAAGCGTTCGTAGGCGGGATCGGCCTCCCACCCTGCGGCAGGGGCGTCGTGGATCGCCTGCAAGTCGTTCGATTCGATGGTCGTCCGACAGTAGCTCTCGCCGAGCGGACAGCTCGCCCCCGACTGGAGCTGTTCGTGCGAACCAACCGATGTGACGATCGTCTGTGTTCCATCGCCGCCGGCCTCCGCGGCCACGTCGATGTCGGTCAGGAAGCCGTAGGGGACACCGAGATAGTCTGCGCCGATTGTGAGGAGTTCGTCGACCTGCTGTTCGAACTCGCGTTCGGTGTCGGTCGTGATCTCGTATATCTCGTTCAGAGAAGCGGTGTACGCCGCTTTGTCCCGTTGCTCGCGCTTCCGGTCGGTTATCTCGCGGGTGTAGCCCGCAATCCGAATCACTTCCCCGTCGCGCACGACCGGCGACCCCTGCACGCTGACCCAACGCTGGAAGTCCTCGTCGGGATTGACGCGAAACTCGAGTTTGGCGGATTCGCCGGCTGACAGCGTAGCCATGCCTTCCTGAACGGCCTCGCGGTCCTCGGGGTGGACGCCTTCGAGGAACGTCTTCGGATCGTCGTAGAGCGACTCGGTCGATTGGCCCCAGATGTCCTCGTAGGCGGCGTTGATGTACAGCGTCTCCTGCCACTCGGCGTCGAACAGCCAGAGCGCGTCGTCGGTGCTGTCCATCAACTGCTGGAGGCGACGCTCCCGCTCGACGCTCTCCTGTTCGATGCGACGCCGTTCCGAAATATCCTCGATGACGCCCTCGATGATCGAGCGACCGTCCGACGTGGTGAGCCAAGCGCTCATCGACCCCCACAGCTCGGTGCCGTCGAGCTGCTCGATTCGAACCTCGTGGCCGAGCACGTTCCCCTGCTCTTCGAGCGCGTCGACGAACTCCTCGCGGCTGCCCGGTTCGGCGTAAAACGGCGGCGACCCCCGTTCGATGACTGTGTCGCGGGAGTCCGCGCCGAGGAGGTCGACGAGCGCCGGATTCACGTAGAGGTACTCCCCGTCGATCGTCGACCGGAACACGCCGACGGGCAGTTGTTCGAGAAACCGTTCGTGATCCATTGGACCGTAGTATGTCTCTTTTTATATTTAATATCTTGGGCGTGCCGCGCAAGCGGTATTGACCGCCCGGTGCGTAGGGCGTTTCCCGCCGGTCGGTGCCGGAGACAGTGGGTTTATACGTCCGCCAACCAAACGTCGTGATGCCGGAGGCCGACGCTTTTCACGTCGTTCCGGCACAACGCTCGTCGCGCTCGACCCCGACACCGGGATCGACCTAGGCGATCCCGGACTGCCCGGCAGCCCGCCACTGCTGCGAGACGGGATTTCTCCGGCATCCCGCCGAGCATCGATGGCGGGTGTTCGGGCACCACCTCGGCCCACTCCGCCTTTCGCCTTCACTCGTCTTGGACCGTGATATCGGCCGATAGTCCCTGTGCCATCTCGATGTCCTCGCTGTTGTTGACCGTCCACGCCGTGCGCTCGGTGACGGCCTCGATCACCTCGCGGGCGTGAGGAGCGCCCTTCCCTGACTTCTTGACGCCGCCGAAGGGCAGGTGGACCTCGGCACCGATACAGGGAAGGTTCGCGTACGCCAGCCCGACTTCGGCGTTGTCGCGGTAGTAGTTGATCTGTCGATAGTCCTCCGAGACGATCGCACCCGCCAGTCCGTACGGCACGTCGTTGTGGATCTCGACGGCGCGCTCGATGTCACCGGAGTACTCGATCAGCGCGACGTGCGGGCCGAAACACTCCTCTTCGAGGCTTCGGAGGTCGCTGTCGTACGCCATCTCGTAGACGAACGGGCCGACCCACGAGCCGTTTTCGTGCCCGTCGGGAATCTCCTCGTCGTCGAGATCGGTCCGATCGACGAGCACGTTTGCGCCTTCCTTGCGTGCGAGTTCGTTGTGCTTGCGGATCTTCTCGACGTGGCCGGGCTCGATGGCCGGACCCATGAACGTCGAGTCGTCCAGCGGATCGCCCACCGCGACCTGCTCGGCGAGGTCGACGAAGCGGGCTTTGAACTCGTCGTACACGTCCTCGTGAACGATCAGGCGCTCCGAAGAGACACAGCGCTGGCCGGTCGTCTTGAAACTCGACATCACGGCGCTGTGGACGGCGATGTCCAGATCGGCGGCCTCGGTGATGACGACGGCGTTTTTCCCGCCCATCTCGCAGGAGGCCGTCTTGCCGGGTTCGCCGCCGACCGCGCTGGCGACTTCGTGACCGACCTCTGCCGAACCCGTGAAGAGGACCGTATCGACGCGCTCGTCGTCGACGATGGCGGCGCCGGCGTCGCCGTAGCCCTGCACCATGTTGAACACGCCCGGCGGGATGCCGGCGTCCTCGAACAGCTCGGCGACGACCTGGCCGCACCACGGCGTCTGCTCGGCTGGTTTCCAGACGACCGTGTTGCCCTCGACCAGCGCGACGGCCATGTGCCAGAACGGGATCGCCACCGGGAAGTTCCACGGCGTGATGCAGCCGACGACGCCGCGTGGCTTCCGTCGCATGTAGGCGTCCTTGCTGGCGATTTCGCTCGGTACCACGTCGCCGTGGGGGTGTCGGGCGTTGCCCGCCGCCCACTCGACCATGTGGGCGGCCTCGACGACATCGGCCTTGCCCTCGCTGATCTCCTTGCCGCACTCGCGGGTGACGATCCGACCGAGTTCGTCGGTGCGCTCGCGTAACTCGTGGTAGATGTCCCAGAGATGCTCGGCGCGGTCGACATAGGACAGGGCGCGCCACTCCGCTTCGGCGTCCTCGGCGGCCGCGAGCGCGCGGTCGACATCGGCATCGGTCCCCCGGCTAAATTCGGCCAGCGTCTCGCCGGTCGCCGGTTCGATGCTCTCGAAGGTTTCCTCGCCTGTACCGTCGATCCACTCGCCGTCGACGTAGTGGCCGTGTACGCCGCCGTCTGTGCTATGAGTCATGAACGTTCAGTATAGACGTTCTCGCCCGGCACGTAAAAATCTACCAGCAAATGATTACATTTGGCCGATATCGTCGCCGGAAGTCCCGCTAATCGGCGATTTTTTCGATCTCACCTTTCACGAGTGCGGCGTCGAAGTCGTGATCGGGGCGCATCTTCACGAAATCGAGAAACTCGCGGGCGGCCAGCACGTCCTCGGTCGAGTAGTGGCTGATCGCCGCCTCGATGGCGTCGCGGGCGCCGATCGTCGGCGCCAGCACGGCAAGCGCACACGCCAGATCGTACGAGCGGGCCGACGCCAGTCCGTCCTCGCGGACGTAGGTGGCGTCGATAAAGTACAGTTCGTCGTCGGCGATCAGCACGTTTTCCGCGCGCAGGTCCCCGTGTGCCAGTTCGTTGTCGTGCATGCGACTGAGCGCCTCGAACAGTTCGTCCGCACGCTCGCGCTTGGCCGCAACAGACAGGTCGTCGAGCGTCCGAAAGTCCTCCAGATACTCGAGCACGAGGATGCCGAAGTCGTCGAACTCGAATACCTCGACCGGCGCGGGCGCGTTCAGCCCGATCCGTCGCATCTCGCGGGTCGCGTCCAGCTCGTGGCGCGCCATCTCGACGGGGCCGTCGAATCGCCCGAAAAAGCCGGGCGTCCCACTGGAGAACGCGCCGGCGTTGCGTGCGCCGGTCAGGACGGCGTGGACGAACGCGTTCTGTGGCGTGATCACCTTTACGAACCACCGATCCTCGACGACCAGCGGCGTCGACAGCCAGTTGTCGGCATCGAGAAACGAGACCTTGACGGACTCTCGATCCGCGCGCCTCGCCAGCTCCGCACCGATCTCCTCTAGTTCGGGCCATTCGACGGTTCCCCGGACGATACCGCGCAGGTCCATCGTGAAAACGGACGGCGTCGAGCGTTAAATGCCTCCCGGCAGACAACCTTCCTCATCGTTCGTGGACTTTATGCACCGGGTCGCTGTACCACGAGGCATGGAGTTTCGCGTGCCCGACGAGCACCGGATGATCCGCGGGAGCGTCCGGGACTTTTGCGAGACCGAAATCGAGCCCATCGCCCAAGAGATCGAGGACGAACACCGGTTCCCTGCCGAAATTTTCGACCGACTCGCCGAACTGGACGTGATGGGCGTGCCGATTGACGAGACTTACGGCGGTCTCGGCGGCGACCAGTTCATGTACTCGCTGGTCGTCGAAGAACTCGGGCGGGTCTCGGGTGCGATCGGGCTGTCCTACGCCGCACACGTCAGTCTCGGCTCGAAGCCGATCGAGGCGTTCGGAAGCGAGGAACAAAAGGAGCGCTGGCTCCGCCCGCTCGCGGAGGGCGAGCACATGGGATCGTGGGCGCTCACCGAACCCGGGAGCGGGAGCGACGCCAGCGACATGGACACTCGCGCACGCAAGGAAGGGGACGAGTGGGTCCTCGACGGCACCAAGCAGTTCATCACGAACGCGAACGTCGCCGGGTCGATCCTCGTGAAAGCCGTCACCGATCCCGAGGCGGGCTACGACGGCATCTCGACGTTCATCGTCGATCCCGAGGCCGACGAGGGCGTCGAGGTGACGACGGTCTGGGACAAGCTCGGGCTGAACGCCTCGCCGACGTGTGAACTCAGCTTCGACGGCTGCCGGATTCCCGAGGACCGGCTGCTCGGCGAGGAAGGCGACGGCTGGCGCCAGACCACCAAGACGCTGGAGGGCGGGCGCATCTCGATCGCGGCGCTGTCGGTCGGGCTCGCACAGGGTGCCTACGAGGCCGCCAAATCCTACGCCACCGAGCGCGAGCAGTTCGGCCAGCCGATCTCGGAGTTCGACGCCGTCCGGGACAAACTGGTGACGATGGACCGGAAAATCGAGCGCTCGCGCCTGCTGACCCACAAGGCGGCGTGGGCCTACGACGAGGGCGAAGACTGCACGCGCCTGTCCGCGCTGGCCAAGCTCGACGCCAGCGAGACCGCCCGCGAGGTCGCAGAGGAAGCCGTCCAGACGCTTGGCGGGTACGGCTACACGACCGATTTCGCGCCCCAGCGGTTCTATCGGGACGCCAAGCTCATGGAGATCGGGGAAGGGACCAGCGAGATTCAGCATCTCGTCATCGGCCGGGAACTCGGGCTGTGACTGTTCTCCCTGCTCGGCGGCGTCCCGGACAGTGCCTCCACAGTTAGGTACGACAGTTATGCCGATCCGGCGGGCAGATTCTCGGAGTGCGACACACGACGCGACCGCCCACCGACGACGATAGGGGGCGACGCTGATCGACACGTCGCGGCCGCCTCGCGGGCAGGTCGGCGTCGAGACGCTGATCGTCTTCGTCGCCATGATCCTCGTCGCGGCCATCGCAGCGACGCTGCTCGTGTCGACCGCCGGACTGCTCCAGAACACGGCGCAAGCGACCAGTCAGGACTCGAAGGCCCAGATCAGCGATCAGTTGCTCGTCGTCGGCGCCACCGGCCAAGTCGATGCCGACGGCGAGGACCGAGCGGTCGACAGGATCGATCTCACGGTGACCGCCTCGCCCGGCGCCGGCGAGATCGACCTCTCGAAAGCCTCGATCGAATTCGTCGGCCCGACGAACCACCGGACTCTCGGGTACGCCGACGCGGCCCGGCCGGGCGCGTTCGCGGTCGAATCGCTCGTCGACGACGACGCCAACGCCCCGGTCTTGAACGACCGGAGCGATCGCTTTTCGGTCCTGATCGACCTCGACGAGTCGATGGCGCTCGCGCCCGGCAAGCGTGCGACGCTCAGAATTGTCGGCCCCAGCGGGAGCGTCAAGACGGCGATCGTCGGCGCGCCGGCGTCGCTCCGATCCTACGACGACGGCGACGACATCGAACTGTAGCGGGCGACGGCAGGGCGCCGAGTCGGCATCGTCGCGGCGTCTCGACGCCGCGTTGAACACTCAGTTCAGTACCCGCTGTGTCGGCGTCTCAGTCCAGCACCAGCTGCTTCTCGTAGTCGGTGAGGTTCTCGTGGCCGTCCTCGGTGACGACGACGATGTCCTCGATCCGGATGCCGCCCACGTCGGGATCGTACAGGCCGGGTTCGACCGTGACGATCTGGCCCGCCTGCAGCTCCTCGCCGGTGGGGTTCAGCGTCGGCAGTTCGTGCACGTCCAGTCCGACGCCGTGGCCCGTGCCGTGGATGTAGCCCGTCTCGGTCGAGGGGTCCGAGCGCAGCGTCGGGTAGCCGGCGTCCTCGTACACGTCACAGACCGCGTCGTGGACCGCCCGACCCGTGACGCCGGCCTCGATGGCGTCGAGCGCGGCCTCCTGTGCGTCGAGGGTCACGTCGTAGCGCTCCCGGACTTCGTCGGTCGGCTCGCCCCGGAGGAACGTCCGGGTCATGTCGGCGTGGTAGTTGGTCTCCTTGTCCCGCGGGAAGATGTCGACGACGATCGGCTCGTCAGCCGGGAGCGGGCCGCTACCGCGGTCGTGCGGGTCGGCCGCGTCGGCGCCGCCGGCGACGATCGTCTCGTCGAGCGCGCAGCCGTTGCGGAGCAGTTCGATCTCGATCTCTTGGGTGACGAACTCGCTGGTCAGGGGCTCGTCGCCGCGGTAGAGCACGCCGTCGCGGGCGTCGGCGTCGGCGATCAGTTCCTCGGCGCGAGCCAGCGCGGCCTCGTTGGCGCGCTGGGCCGTCCGGACGTGGTCGATCTCCTCGTCGGTCTTGACCGACCGAATCTCGGTGATCGCGTCCGAGCGCTCGACCGCGACGCCGATGTCGCGCTCGCGCAGGCCGTCGGCGGTGCCCGTCGGGAACGACTGGGGGACCAGCGCGGCGCCGACGCCGTGGTCCGCGAGGAAGGCCGCGATCACGTCGAGGCGCGCCGCGTCGGGGCCGTCTCTGGCGGCCCGGTCCTGATAGTCGTAGTCGCCGAGGCGGGCGATCGTCGCCGCACGGCTCTCCTTTTCGGCGCGGCCGTACTCCAGCCCCGAGACCAGCAGATGCACGTCGGCGCCGTCGTAGAGGGCGACGAAGGGATCGGGCGCGTCGAAGCCACAGACGTAGTACTGATCGGAGTCGTCGTTGCCGTCGAACAGGTAGCCGTCCGCGCCGTGTTCCTCGACAGTCGCGGCGAGCTGTGAGAGATCCGGGTCCATGCCCGAGGGGAGGGCGGGCGCGGGTAAAATACTCCCGGAGGCGGCGGTCGGCTGTCGGCTTCCGGTACTGTGATACGCCCCCCACCCGACCCATCGGGCATGAACGTCGAGATTTCACCATCGCAGGTTCGCGGCGCTGCGGCGGCGCCGCCGTCGAAGAGCTACACTCACCGGGCGGTGCTGGCGGCCGGCTACGCCGACGGCGCGACGGTTCGGGATCCCCTGACGAGCGCGGACATCCGGGCGACGATGCGCGCCGTCGAGGCCTTCGGCGGATCGGTCGCGGAGGAAGCGGACGGCTCGCTGGAGATCGAGGGCTTCGACGGCCGCCCCGACGTGCCCGCCGACGTGATCGACTGCGCCAACAGCGGGACGACGATGCGGCTGGTCACCGCGGCGGCGGCGCTGGCCGACGGCGGCACCGTGCTGACCGGCGACGAGTCGCTGCGCTCGCGCCCACAGGGCCCGCTGCTCGACGCCATCGAACAGCTGGGCGGGAGCGCCCGCTCGACGCGCGGGAACGGGCAGGCGCCGCTGGTGATCGACGGCCCCATCGCGGGCGGCACGGCGTCGATCCCCGGCGACGTGTCCTCGCAGTTCATCTCCGCGCTGCTCTTTGCCGGTGCGGCCACCGACGAGGGCGTCGAGGTCGATCTGGAGACCGAACTCAAATCGGCGCCGTACGTCGACATCACGATCGAGTTGCTGTCGGCCTTCGGCGTCGACGCGCGCCGGACCGACGCCGGCTTCGCGGTCGACGGCGGGCAGTCCTACGCCCCCGAGGGAGGGGAGTACGCAGTTCCCGGCGACTTCTCGTCGATGTCCTATCTCCTCGCTGCGGGCGCCGTGGCGGCCGAGGACGGCGGGGCGGTCGACGTGCGCGGCGCCCAGCCCAGCGCGCAGGGCGACAGCGCGATCGTCGGCGTGCTGGAGGACATGGGCGCCGCGATCGACTGGGATCGGGACGCGGGCGTCATTTCGGTCGAGCGCTCGGACCTCTCGGGAACGACCGTCGACGTGGGCGACACGCCCGACCTGCTCCCGACGATCGCCGCGCTCGGTGCGATCGCCGACGGCGACACCCGGATCGAGAACTGCGAACACGTCCGATACAAGGAGACCGACCGGGTCAGCGCGATGGCCGAGGAACTGGGCAAGATGGGCGCCAGCGTGACCGAGGAACGCGACGTGCTGACGATCCACGGCGACGAGACGGAGCTTTCGGGCGCGACCGTCGAGGGGCGCAAGGACCACCGGATCGTCATGTCGCTGGCGGTCGCCGGATTGGTTGCGGATGGCCCGACGACGATTCGGGGCGGCGAGCACGTCGACGTGTCGTTCCCGAACTTCTTCGAGACGATCGAGGAGTTGGGCGTGGACGTGGTGCGAGACGGTTCGTAGCCACTCTTCTCACCAAGGCTGCTGAGTCTGTCAGCGGATATTTACAATTTAAGTGATTGGCGGACAGTCGTTCGATAGTTCATATGCCCAACCGGGATTTGTTTCTCGCACCCTGTGCAAGCGATCGGCCTCAGGAACACTTTCGGCGGACGGTCCGTGATGGAGTAACTGCAGATATCTATCGGGAGCACACGGCGCATGACTACGGTGATTCCATTGGGGTCTGGGGGCTCGTTCCAAATCTAGAAAGCACGTGGAAAAAGCTCTCCGCGGGCGATTATGTCGTCTTCTACTGGGGGGACAAACAGTACAAATACGCCGCCGAAGTCGTCGCTACTGAACATAATCCTGATCTGGCAAAAGAACTCTGGCCAGCCTACGCTGATGAATCTGCCGGAGAAGACGATCCTGCTGATCCTTGGGAATGCATCGTCTATCTTGACGAGCCACGAGAGATCGACATAGATAGCCGAGAGCTTCAGGGCGAGTTGCTCGGTGAAGGAAAGCACTTCACGATGCGTTTTCGTCCCGTCAACGACGAGGGGCTTCGAACAATCCGGAACAAGTTCGGGAGCGTGAAGGAGTACATCGAGGAGCACACGGTGACGACGTTCGATGATTACGTAGAAGATACGTCAAACACTGAATCACCTTCGACCAATGGTGCCAGTGCTCCCGAGCGTCCGGAACCAGATCATCCGCTATTTGATCACCTCAATTCCTCAAGCGAAAGAAGCATCTTCAAAATCACTGCACCCCCGGACTTTTGGCTCACCGTCATTGAGCACTGTGGGATCCCGCTTGGGGGAGACTACGGGGAAATGAGTGAAATCAGCAATGGAGACATTCTCCTGTTTCACTCGACTCAGACACCGATGGACGATCAACTCTCTGAGCGCGATAGCAAACTCTTCGGGGTCGTTATCGCTGGCAGACGTGCTCCGAAAGAGAGACCGTGGACTTGGGAAGAGCGGCGGTCTGATTCCGATACTCAATTCTCCGCTTTCATCTCGTTCACTCGACTCTTTCTCACAGGAACTCCGGAGAGAATCAACGTCAATACACCTATTGAGGACCGTTCTGCAAAGACCAGAGAAGCAGAATTGGACGGGCTACTACGCAACGGCCTCTCCTCGGAGCAGATTGACGATATTTGCGACGAATTCGAGGTTGGCTTTCCATATCAAGACGCATTAGTCGAATTGAATTCGGGAGAGCAGTTCGGTCGCGGCCAAGCACTGCTTTCTCAGCTAGCACCGGAACTCACAGAGCATTCGTCAATCCCCTTTACTGCTGATTTCGAAGGAGAGGTGCAAGCATCTGTGTTTGATGGGCTCCATTTCCATGACGGCGAAACTCAAGGGGTTTCTTCTGCCTCTGAGTTAGCCATGGACATCACTGCTGCGCTTAGATCTGGAAAACATATTGTGTTTACTGGCCCGCCGGGGACCGGGAAAACTGAAATCGCTAGCCGAGTGAGCGACTATCTAGTCGAGAATCACCCAAATCTCTACACTGATCGAGAGATTACAACAGCAACAGCGGACTGGTCGACGTTCGATACGATCGGCGGTTACATGCCAGAAGCAGAGAATGATACTTCAGACAGTCTGGAGTTTTCGCCCGGGTTGATTCTGAATCGGTTTAAAAGTCGGAGAACAGGACAGCAATTGAACGAGCCGGTTATCATAGATGAACTCAATCGTTCGGACATTGACAAGGCGTTCGGTCAGCTATTCACGCTATTATCTGGCCAGTCTGTAACTCTTCCATACACAAAAAATAGTCAGGAGATAGAACTGTTAGCCGCAGCGGAGAGCGCAGAATTGCCCGCAGAACATCAGTATGTAGTTCCTCAATCGTGGCGGATTTTTGCGACTATGAACACGTACGACAAGACATCTCTCTACGAGATGAGCTACGCGTTCATGCGGCGCTTCGCGTTTATCCGCATACCAGCACCAGCGCTTCCGGATGGGACTTCACGGGAAGAGGAAGAAAGGCTTGAACAGATTGTTTTCGATTTCGCCGATGTCTGGGCCCTATCTCCGGAACGGGAAGAGGCAATGTCAGTCGGTCGAGTCTGGAGAGAAGCGAATCACGCCGTTGATGACCGGGCAATCGGCCCTGCAATTGTGGAAGATATGTTGCGGTACATTAGCCAACACCCCGGGAATGATCTCGGATATATCCTCACGCAAGCAGTGGTGAGTTATCTTCTTCCACAGTTAGAGGGCGTTCCAAAGCGAAAGAAAATTGTTCGGAATATTGCAGGAGTCCAGAGAATCAATGAGCAACAACTTGCGGAGGCAGCCGGGGACATACTTCAGGTAACCATTGCGTCAGATGAATAGGAAGCAACTGCTCGACCAATTGACGGAAGACGTACTGGCGTACGCCATGCAGGGGGCGTTCCCGGAGCGCGAACTAGCTCGATCAATCAAGCCAGATCAACTCGATGAGAGATTTGAAGAATATGAGCTGCTCTTGGATCTCCATTTTATTCTTAAGCCTGAAATCGTCGACTTTGTTAGAGAACTTCCAGCGCGCCTTCGAAGTATACGAACAGAAACCGAGACGGTTTCTCGAACACGGCGTGGCGCAGTTGATGGCCAAATAAACTGGGAGGCGACACTAAAAAAGCGGCACTCAGAACACCCGCGAGACGCGTCGATATTTGTTTGTGACAACCGATCCGAAGATTACGATATCGACGAAAATGTTGTCCTAAAGAAGCTCATCTCAGTGGTTTATACGACACTACAGGAAGCAGAAGAGTACCTTCGAGGGGAGTATGATTGGGTTCGAGAGACGTGGAAAGGCAATGAAAATCTGATCGACGAGTTGCAGCGAATCGTCGAACGCAACGTACACGTACGACGTATTCGCTCCCCGGACGCGTACGAGCCCACTGAACGGATGCTGACTTCTGCCGCAAATTCTCGACAAGAGGTTTATCGCAGAGCGGCATCGTTACTTCGTAATAGAGAGCGTTTACTGGACGGGAATGCCGATGCGATCCGCGACCTGCTCGACAAAACTGCGATTACTCCGGACGACGAGAATACGTTGTTCGAGTTATTTGTCCTCTTCCGTTTCGTTTCGACACTTGAGGAGATGCAGGATGAGCAAGCAACCTTCAAAACTATCAGTACAGGTCGGCAGGAGATCGCTCGTCTAGACGGGGATCGAGAAATCGTCCTGTATCACGATAATTCTGCTCAAGATCGTGATCTGTCTTTCAGAGCAGTTCCAGACGACAAAGATTCCCTCTCACGCACTGAGGAAGTGCAGATAGTCGCACAGGAGGTTGCAGGCAACTACTTCAAACGCGACTTTCGGAATCACACTGGACGACCTGACGTTATCGTTCTCGAGGTGATTTCAGAGGAGCAAAACGAACATGAATATCTTGTTGTCGAGACAAAGAACAGTACCAACACAGACACGATACGACAAGGCATCAAAGAGACACTGGAGTATTTAGCATTTCTCCGCGTCAACGATGAGTTCGTTTTCGGCCAAGAGAATCCTGAAGAGGAGAACTATTTCGGCACGGGACGTAACGGATTACTGGTTGTTCAGGATGTCAATGGCGATACTGCTTCGCTGACAGAGCAATCCGACGAGGAGATCAATATTCTACAGGCATCTGAACTAGAATCTGAACTAGAGCAAATATTGCAGCATATGATCTGAAATTCGTCCCGTATAGTCTTCCTCAAAACAGACCAGTGGGGCTACACCGAGACCGACCCCCTGCCGGCGTTGCGGATCACCGACCTCTCCGAGACCGAGGCGGACCTGATCGAGGCCTTCGTCCCCGTGGCGGTCGACGAGGCCGGCGGGTTCGCGGGCTTCCGCGAGACCGCCACGAAGACGAACTCGCTGGTCGATCGCCTGCGCAAGCTGACGCTGCCCGCCGTGGGGGATGTCGAGGCCGGGCTGGAGAGCTACGTCCAGACCACGGAACGTGCCGAGGAACTGGAAGCGAAGATCGAGAAGACTGACGAGCTGATCGACGAGATCGTGTACGAGCTGTACGGGCTGACCGACGATGAAATCGAGATCGTCGAGGAGGCAGTCGGGGAGTAGCATCCGCGCCGAAGGCGCGGCTCACCGCGGCCGAACGAAGTGAGGCCGCGGCCTTTTTCGCCCACGTTTTTGCGGTGAGCGGTGGCCGAGCGAAGCGAGGCCACCCGAACCGCAAAAAGGTGGTGGGGAAGAATTAACCGAATTCGACTCGTTGCGTCTCACATGAGCACTGGCGTCGAGCCGACGATCACGCTCACTGACGAGGGCGAGTGGTGGGTCGCCAGAGACACCGAAACGGGCGTCACGTCGCAGGGGAAGACCCGCTCGGAAGCGCTCGACAACCTCGACGAAGCGCTTGCCGGCTACCACGGCGACGGGCGCGAGCCGACCGACGAGGAACTGCGCGCTGCCGGGATCGATCCGGAGAACAACGAGTCAGAATCGACCGACGACTCCGAAATTTTCAACTGATATCGGCACGTCAGAATCATCGTACTGATGGGGCGGCCGTTCTCCGGCATGGAGGTGGTGAAGGTGATGGTCAACAGCGGTATCTACGAGTGGGATCGGACGAACGGCGACCACGCGATCCTCCGCTGGGAGCCGCCGTCCGACCACGATTCCGACGCGCGTACTGTCCCGGTCCCCCTGCACGACGAGCTGAGTGTCGGGACGCTTCGAGATATCGCCGATCAAGCCGGAGCGAACGACTTCGGAGAGTTCCGCGACTGGATCGATCGGAACCGGTAGCGTTCGGTTCTGTGTACGTATTCGACTGGCACGCGAACTACGAGAGATGGATTACACCGACGATCCGACCGACCTGCTCGCCCGCGTCGCTGCCCTCCTCGACGCCGACGCCACCGACGCCACAGAACTCGACGGCGGCAACGTCGGGACGGTCTACCGAATCACGTTCGCGGATCGCCCGCCCGTCGCCGCGAAGGTCGACGACTCGCCGCTGGGCAACGAGGCCGCCATGCTCCAGTATCTCGCCCGCGAGACGCCGGTGCCCGTGCCCGCCGTGCTCGGCGTTGAACCGGGCCTGCTCGTGCTGGAGTACGTCGACGGCGACGGCCGGTTCGACGAGCGCGCCGAGCGCGATCTCGCCCGGCACGTCGCGGCACTCCACAACCAGTCGGCCGACGCCTACGGCTTTCCCTTCGACACGCTCTCGGGGCCTTTCTCGCAGTCGAACCCGTGGACCGACTCGTGGATCGAGTTCTTCCGCGATCGGCGCGTGGTGCCCTTCGCCGAGGCCGCGCAGGCCGACGGGTCGCTGCCCGAGGGGACCTACGAGCGCGTGCTCGAATTCGCCGACCGACTGGACGAGCTGTTGGTCGAACCCGACGCGCCCGCGCTGCTCCACGGCGACGTGCATCCGGGCAACGTCGTCGTCCGCGAGGGCGAAGTTCGGGCCCTCCTCGATCCCGCGATCTTCTTCGGCCACGCCGAGTTCGATCTGGCCTACGTCGACCGGATCGACGCCGTCGGCGACGCGTTTTTCGAGGAGTATCGACGGCACCGGGCGATCGACGACGGGTTCGCCGCGACGCGCCGGGACGCCTACGCCGCCTTTCACGAACTGGAGAACGTCCGCTTTTTCGGCGACGAACTGGTGGGGCGGCTGGAGCGCGCGCTCGATCGGGTTGGGGTGTAACGACGACGTTCGAGATCGTGTCGCTTCTGTCGCGCTCAACTGGAGCGCAACCCACCGCGAACTCCCCGAACGTCCCTCCCGAACGACAGTTACACACCTCCCCAACCTCGTCGCCTTCGGCGACTCCCTCGCACGGCGTTGTCTCGGCATACAGCCTCGACAGCGCGCGCCACCGCATCCGCGCGGCCGGGCGCGGCGCTTGTCGCCGCGCCGACGGGGGAGGGCAGGTATGCGGTTGCCGTCCTTGGCGGACTGAAAGGGCGTCCTCGTGAGCGTAGTGAACGAGGGCTCGGAAGAGCTTGCTCTTCCGGCGAGGCTCGGTCGTCAGTTCTCAGGTGGCCCTATCCGAACGAAGTGAGGATATCCGCCTGAGAACTGACGAGCGGGGCGAGGGCTTTCGAGGTGTACCCGGTCGATACGGTCACAGCTCCGAGAAGCGGGGCGAGGGCTTTCGTGGTGTCCTTCGTCGAAGTTGCAACTGCTAGGGCCGAGGGCGTTCGAGGCCAAGCCGTATGAGTCGCCCCTCGGTGCTTACCCTTCTTGCGTAGATTGCAAAGCCTAAATGCGAGGCACTCTCACTGACGGGTAATGAACGGCAATTCGTTCGGTCGCCTCTTTCAGGTGACCACGTTCGGCGAGAGCCACGGCGAGGCGATGGGCGTGACCGTGTCGGGCTGTCCGGCCGGGCTCGAACTCTCCGAGGAGGACATTCAGGGCGACCTCGACCGGCGAAAGCCGGGCCAGTCGAAGATCTCGACGAGCCGCGGCGAGCCAGACGACGTGGAGATCAAAAGCGGCGTCCAAGACGGCTACACCACGGGCACGCCGATCGGGATGGTCATCCAGAACAAGGACGCCCGCTCGGGCAAGTACGAGCCGTTCATCACGGCGCCCCGCCCGAGTCACGGCGACTTCACCTACTCGGCGAAGTTCGGCACGCGCAACTGGGGCGGCGGCGGTCGCTCCTCGGCCCGCGAGACCGTCAACTGGGTCGCCGCCGGCGCGATCGCGAAGAAGCTCCTCGCACAGGCGGGCATCGAGCTCAAGGCCCACGTCAACCAGATCGGCGACATCGAAGCGCCCGAGGTCTCCTTCGAGCAGATGCTCGAACACTCCGAGGAAAACGACGTGCGCTGTGCGGACTCCGATGCAGCCGCCGAGATGCAAGAGCTGATCGAGGACTACCAAGAGCGAGGCGACTCCATCGGCGGGTCGATCTACTTCGAGGCCCGCGGCGTCCCGCGCGGGCTGGGCGCGCCCCGTTTTGACTCCTTGGAGGCCCGGCTCGGGCAGGCCATGATGAGCGTTCCCGCGACGACGGCCTTCGAGTTCGGCCTCGGCAGAGACGCCCGCGAGGTCTCGGGCTACGACCGCAACGACCACTGGGAATTCGACGAGAACGACGAACCGGTCCCCGCCGAGAACGACCACGGCGGCCTGCAGGGCGGCATCAGCTCGGGCGAGCCGATCTACGGCGAAGTGACCTTACACGCCCCGACCTCGATCCCCAAGACCCAGCAAACCGTCGACTGGGAGACCGAGGAGGTCAAAGAGGAGAAAGTCATCGGCCGCCACGACCCCGTGCTCCCGCCGCGTGGCGTCCCGGTCGTCGAGTCGATGCTCGCGCTCACGCTGGTCGACTTCATGCTGCTCGGCGGTCGGATCAACCCCGACCGCGTCGACGGCGATGTGGGCCAGTACGACACCGACTACCACCCGTCCAGCCCGCGCAACGAGTAGCCGGCGACCGTTGGGTGGCCCCACCCGACGCCGTCCGGCATCTGGTCGACGCCGACGGCCAGTTTTCGCGTTCCTCGAATCGTGGCATACAGATAGCCCGAGCAACTTGTAAGCGTAATGCGAGTGAGCGTGGGGAGCGGGAACCCGGTCAAGATCGCGGCAGTCGAGAGAGCCCTCTCGGACGTGGCAGGCGTCACGGTCGAGGGCGTCGAGGTCGACTCCGGCGTCGCCGAACAGCCAAGAGGACGAACGGAAACGATCAGCGGCGCCGAGAACCGGGCCGAGAGCGCCCTCGAGGCGGGAGAGTACGACCTCGGGGTCGGCGTCGAGGGCGGCGTCGCCGAGCACGAGGACGGCCTCTATCTCATCATGTGGGCCGCCGTCACCGACGGCGAACGGGCGACTCGGGGCGCCGGACCGACGATCCGCCTGCCCGAGTCGATGGCCGAGCCCGTCGGCGAGGGCCGAGAACTCGGTCCCGTCGTCGACGAGGTGCTGGGCGCCGAGAACGTCGCCGAAGGCGCGGGCGCCGCCGGCGTCCTCACGGGCCGCGCGATCGACCGGGAGTCCTCGCTCACCCACGCCGTCGCCGCGGCGCTGGGGCCGTTCGTCACCGGCCACTACGAGTAGCGCGGCGGCGGCCGCCGCTGTGGGCTCTGTTCGAACAAAGTAGTCGAGTGACAATTCCACCTGAGACCAGATTAACCAGCCGTACCAACCCGTCCCCGAGACGGGTTTATTTCATCCTCTATCGACGCCAAAACCGCACGACTGCGCCGGGTTAACTCGGCGTACCAAACTTCCTAAGGGCGTCTTACCGCTATGGATGTGTATGAGCACGACCGCAACCGCGACCGCCGACGCCCAGCTCGCCGACGACCTCTCGGAGAAACAGCGCCGAATTCTGTCCTATCTCCGCGAGCGCGCCGCGACCAAGACGTACTTCAAATCGCGCCTGATCGGCGACGCGCTCGACATGACCGCCAAGGAAGTCGGCGCCAACATGACCGCGATCCAAGAGGGGAATTTCGACGTCGACGTCGAGAAATGGGGCTACTCGTCGAGTACGACGTGGAAAGTCAGCGCGTAATCGAGCGGACGGACGACGCTCTTTTGGCGGTCGCTCGCAGTTTTCAGGGATCGAACCGAATCAGCTCGTCGGCCTCGCCGGCCAGCGCTTCGGCGTCCTCGCCGAAGGAGTCGGCGTAGCGGACGATCAGCGTCAGCACGGTCTCGGGCTCGCGGACGGCGTAGCCGTCTTCGCGCGAGAGCAGACCGGCCGACTCCAACTCGCCGGCGTACTTGCTCACCGTCGGGCTGGAGACGCCGATCTTGTCGGCGATGTCGCCGCCGGTCGCCGATGGGTCGCGCAGGAGTGCGACGAGCATTCCGCGCGGGGTGTCCCGGCGGAGATAGCCGAGTACGACCTGCTCGAACGCCGAGAACCGGTCAGCCGGGAAGTACCGGCGGTAGTCGCCGTCGCGGCGGGTTTCGACGCGACCGGCGTCGACCAGTTCGCGGAGGTGGTGTTGGGTCTCGCCGGTGCCCAGTTGCAGATCGTCACGGATCTTCGAGAAGTGGGCGCCCGGCGTTGTCGAGAGATAGCCCGCAATAGCAGAGCGGGCTTCGCTGTCGTCGGACTCGCCTTCCGAGCCAGACGCCATGCCCGCAAGCGGCGTCGCCGCGCCGAGCGCGGCAAATCGGCGCAGCGTCGTGCGTTTTGACTCGTCGACATCTCTGGAACCGGGCATCTACAGAGGGGTACGTCCGGTCCAAATAAAACCGCTTCGGATGCGGCCGATTACTTCACTTGCTATCGCGTGAATAAAGATGGTTGCCGAGAAGTTGCGGCGGTCGGCGCGGGGCGCCGTCGCCGCGACGCCCAGTTCTACGAGCTATCGAGCTCTTCTTCGAGGTCGGCCTGCTCTTCGACCTCTTGGTCCATCTCCTCGATCACTTCGTCGGCGCTGCGGATGTTCGCGGCGTCGCTGCCCTCCTTGATCGCTTGGGCCTCCTCTTCCATCTGCTCGACGTCCATCTCGGCTTCGGCGTCGATCTGGCCGAGGATCTCCTCGATGTCGTCGAGGCCGAGCATCTCGCGGGTCTCCTGATCGAAGTCGAGGCTGTTCAGCGAGCCGTCCTGCTGGGTCACGTCGCTGCCGGTCAGGTGCTTGCCGTAGCGGCCGACCATCGACGTGAGTTCCTGGGGCATCAGGAACGTGTTGGACTCGCCCTTGCCGATCTCTTCGAGCGTCTCCATTCCCTTGTCGATGACGGCGCGCTCGCCCATCGACTCGGCGGATTTGGCGCGCAGCACGGTCGAGATGGCGTCACCCTGTGCTTCGAGGATCTGGCTCTGCTTTTCACCCTGCGCGCGGATGATGTTGGACTGCTTGTCACCTTCGGCCTGCTCGACCGCGGAGCGGCGTTCACCCTGCGCTTCGAGGATCATGGCGCGACGCCGACGCTCGGCGCTGGTCTGTTGCTCCATGGCCTCCTGAACGTCCTTCGAGGGGTTGACCTCGCGGACCTCGACGGACTCGACGCGGATCCCCCACTCGTCTGTGGGCTCGTCGAGTTCCTTGCGGATCTTCGCGTTGATCTCTTGGCGCTTGTTGAGCGTGTCGTCGAGTTCCATGTCGCCCAGCACCGCACGCAGCGTCGTCTGCGCGAGGTTCGAGACGGCGCGCTTGTAGTCGTCGACTTCGAGGAACGCCTTCTTGGCGTTCATCACCTTGATGTAGACGACGGCGTCGGCGGTCACCGGCGAGTTGTCCCGCGTGATCGCTTCCTGCCGGGGCACGTCCAGCGTCTGCGTTCGCATGTCGAACTTGTGCGTGTTCGAGACGAACGGCGGCACGAAGTTGATACCGGGTTCGAGCAGCTTCCGGTACTCGCCGAACACCGTCAGCGCGCGTTTCTCGGTCGCGTCGACGATCTCGATCGAGCTAGCGAGCGTTACGACTGCCAGCAACAACAGCAACGCCCCGAGAACGGTAATCGTCGGGACGGCCTGCAGTAGTATTTCTCCGACCATGGACGCAATTTATGTCGGGAGCATAATAAGAGTTCGCTGTTCGTCACAGTGCAACATGTCCCACACGCGGAGAGGATCGCCCGACGCTCACCCGGCTTCTTCGGTTTCGACGTCGCGTTCGCCGGTGTCGGAGTTCTGTGATGTCGTGTCGGCGTCCGACACGCTGGCGTCGTCGTCCGCCGAACGAGTCTCCTCGTCGACAGTCTCGGCGCCGTCGTCTTGCGTGCCCGCTTCGGCCTGACTGTCCCGGGCGAGCTCGCGGTCGATCCGGTCCTCGTCGAACTCCTCCATCGAGTCGACGGTCAGGACGTTCCCGCCGCCGGGGTCGACGACGATCACCTCGGATCCCTCGGGGATCGGGTCGTCGAACGCGCGCGCCTGAAAGAACGGATTGAAGCCGCCGTCTTCGAGTTTGACCTGTCCGTCGGTCGCGGTGACGCGCTCGGTGACGCGGCCGATCTGGCCCTTCAGCGAGTCCGAGTCGCTCGTCTTAGCGGTGCCTTTCCCGCCGTAGAAGTCGAACTCGCGGTAGACCCACAGCGCAACCGCTCCGAAGAGGATCACCAGGCCCGCGAGCGCGAGCGGCGACGCCAGCGGCGTCAGCGCCATGCCCAGCAGTCCAGCGAAGAGCAAGGCGACGCCGAGCACGATCAGGTGCGCGCCGGGCGCCATCGCTTCCATCACTAGCAGGACGATCCCGGCGATCACCAGCAACAACGGCGGGTCGACCGCTTCCAACACCATACGCGAGCGTTGGGAACGTGAGCGATTAAATCCTTGTGCAAGAATCGGGCAACGATCCGCCGATTAGAGAGTAAAGATCGTCACCGTCCGGACGAAAATCAACACGGCGACGATGGCGCCCAGCGCGACGAACGCCGCGTTTTCGAGGTCGATCTCCTCGGGTTCGATCGAGCGGTCGATCACTCGCTCCGCTGTCTCGGCGTCCTCGTCCTCGTCCTCGCCGTTTTCGTTCTCCAGATCGGCGAGGCTGTATTTCCACTCGTCGGCCGCCCCGTCGTCGCGGTCGGGCTCCCCGTCGTCGCGGTCGGGCTCCCCGTCGTCGCGGTCGGGCTCCCCGTCGTCGCTCGGCGCTGCCATGGCTACGGGTTGTACCCACAGGGCAAAAAACGATCCGACCCGCCGATCAGTGGGGTCGCTCGGGCGTCCCGTCGAGCGAGCGCTCGGCGCGCTCGCGCGCCGAAACCACGTCGCCGGCGTAGACGACGCCGCGCTGGGCGTCGATCGTCACGGTGTCGCCGTCGTCGACGCCGTCGCCGACGGCCGCGCCGCTGACCATCGGGATGTCGAGTTCGCGCGCGACCAGCGCGGGGTAGCCGGTCATCCCCGGTCGGGCGTCGACGATGCCGCCGAGCGTTTCGGCGTCTCCGGTGAACTCGCCGTCGAACGACTCGTCGAGCGCGAGAATCGCCCCTTCGGGAACGTCAGAGAGGTCGCCGTCGTCCGATCGGACGATCGGACCGGAGGTCCGCCCCTCGACGACAACGCGGCCCGCCGCGACCGAGTCGGCCGCGACGTGGACCTTGAGCATGTTGGTCGTGCTGGTGCCTTCGAGTTCGGTCATCATCCCCGAGAGGACGACGACGGTGTCGCCGCTTTCGGCGGCGTCGGAGTCGAGGGCGGCCTGCACCGCGTTCTCGATGACGGCGTCGGTTCCCTCGTCGGTGAAGGGCGCGTAGACGGGTTGGACGCCCCACGACAGCACCATCTGGCGGCGCACGCGGTCGTTCGGCGTCGCCGCGATGACCGGCGCGTTGGGCCGGAACTTCGCGGTCTTGAGCGCGGTGTACCCCGATTCGCTGGCGGCGACGACCGCGCTCGCGCCGATGTCGCGGGCGAGATAGCGCGCCGACCGGGCCAGCGCGTCGGTTCGGGAGTCGTCGGCCGCGGGGACGCGCTCGTCGCGCACCTCTCGGTACTCGCCGCTGCGCTCGACCTCGCGGACGATCCGGTCCATCGCCTCGACGACGCGGACGGGGTGCTCGCCGATCGCCGTCTCGCCCGACAGCATCACCGCGTCGGTGCCGTCAAGGACGGCGTTGGCCACGTCGGAGGCCTCCGCGCGCGTCGGCCGGCGCTCGTGAACCATCGAGTCGAGCATCTCGGTCGCCGTGATGACCGGCACGCCGGCGTCGCGGCACTTCCGGATGATCTTCTTCTGGACGATCGGCACCTCCTCCATCGGGCACTCGACGCCGAGGTCGCCCCGCGCGACCATGACGCCGTAGGCGGCGTCGATGATCTCGTCGAGGTTGTCGACCGCGCCCGCGCGCTCGATCTTGGCGATGATCGGGATATCGGCGCCGGCTTCCTCCAACACCTGATTGACCTCGTAGACGTCCTCGGCGTCGCGGACGAAACTCGCCGCGACGAAGTCGACGTTCTTCTCGGCGGCCAGTTGGAGGTCCTTGCGGTCTTTCTCGGTGACGACGTCGAGGTCCAGATCGACGCCGGGGATGTTGACGCCCTTGCGTCCCGAGAGCGGGCCGCCGTCCTCGACGCGGGCGAGCACGGCGTCCTCGCGCACCTCGGTGACGGTCGTCTCGATCCGCCCGTCGTCGAGCAGGATGCGGTCGCCCTCGGCGACGCCGGAGATCGAGACCGAGAGGCCGACCTCTTCAGGCGTAGCGTCCTCACCCTCGACGAACCGGATCTCGGAGCCGGCTTCGAGGTCGATCGGTTCGTCGAGCGGTGCGGTCCGGATCTCGGGGCCCTTCATGTCGAGCATCGCGGCGAGCGGCTCGTCTGCGGCTTCGTCGACCGCCTGAATGCGGTCGATCAGCTCCCCCCGGCTCTCGCGGTCTCCGTGGCTCGCGTTGAGCCGCGCGACCGACATCCCCGCGTCCGCCAGATCCCGAATCGTACGCCGCGAGTCCGAAGCCGGACCGAGCGTACAGACTATCTTCGCGTTTCTCATGGCCGGGTGTACGGCCGACCCACTCAAAAAACGTCCTGTTACCGGCTGAGCGTGGTACGTTTGCACAACGTACGTCGAAGAATCGTGACGAATCGGTGCCGAGCGAGCACAGCGACGAACGTCGGCGCCGCGACGCCGAGCAACGGCACTGACCGGGGCTTTCTTGCCCGACGGCGTCCCATCCACTCGCATGACCGACGACCCGAGCGTCCTCTCGTCGCTGCCGGACGCGCCGCTGACCCGCGACGTGATCGACTCGCTGACCGACGCCGACGCCGTGCGCCACGCCTCGCCGGTGCTGGTGCGAGGCCCCGGCGGTCCCGACGGGCCCAACGAGGACCACGCCGAGGACGTGTTGCTCGCCACCGGCGAGCGGATCTGGTATCTCTCGCTGGAGCCCGACGAGGGCTGGTCCGTCGAGCACGACGCGACCTACGAGGACGGCGAGTTCGAGGACGCGCTCGACGACGTTCGCTACGAGGCCTCGAAGCACGCCGAGGCGAAGTATCAGGAAGAAACCGAGTTCGAGATCTGAATCGGGCTATCCTGACGGCGCCTCGAAGAACGCGGCGATGAACTTGCGTTCGACTGCACGCAGATGCTTGAGCAGTGCCGACGCCGAGATGTCGTGTTGCTCGGCCAGTTCCTCCGCGGTGGTCTCCCGTGGCCACTCGTAGTATCCCGATTCGTGGGCAGCCGTCAGCACCTCTTGCTGGCGGTCGGTGAGACGGGTCTCGATCTCTCGGCGGAGCTGGCGCTGGTTGAACATCGGCGTCACGTGCGGTTGCGTGGCTTTGGACTCGAGGGTGGCGTCGGGATGGGCGTCGAGAAACTCCCCGACGATCTCGCCGGCGTCCTCGCCGGCCGGGATTTCCGCGCTGAGATAGCCCTCGCCCCCCTCGCCGTAGACCCGCCGCGGCAGGGCGCCGCGCTCGCTCAGGAAGACTGCGGGGCAATCACTCGACACGTCGAACTCGAAGAGGCCGCCGGAGTCGTACGTTTCGAGCAGAGTCGGCTCGGCCGACTCGTGCTCCCGAGCGAGATCGAGAATCCGGTCGGGATCGGCGCCGTCGACGGCGAAGAACTCGGCGTACGACTCCGAGCCGCGGGGGATGATCTCCTCTAACGAGATCCGACAGCCCTCGATTGCCGAGGCGCCGACGAAGGGGTACTCCGCGCTCGACATGGAAAATTCCACGCGAGTGATCGGTTCGGCCGCCGGCTGCTGTCGTTTCCCTGCCATCGCTGAATCGATCGTTCCCGATCGGGTTAAAATCCTAGCCATGCACGGTTTCCCCCGGCGTCCCCAACCGCACCCATGAACGATCCCGCGCCGACCACGTCGGACGATTCGGCGCTTCTGTGGCGCCCGATCGGCGCCGACGAGCCGTGCAGCACGGCGGTCGTGGACGCCGTTGCTGCCGCCTCGAACACCGACCAAACCGATCTGCGACCGCTCTACGAGACGATCGATCCGGACATGCTGGACTCGCTGTTTGGCTCCGATGGATCGGACGGCACCGTCCGCTTCGAGTACGAGAACTACGGCGTCGTCGTGCAAGCCAACGAGCGCATCGAACTGTACGAGCGATCCGACTGGACGCCGTCGCCGTGACGCGTCGTTACCGGACTTTCGTCCCCGGCTCGGCGTCCTCGTGAGTCGTCAGCAGGTCGGCCTGCTCGCCGGCGGCCAGCACCATGCCGTTCGATTCGACGCCGAACAGCTCGGCCGATTCTAAGTTCGCCAGCACGACGACGTTCGTTCCGGGCAGCTCCTCGACGTCGTGGAGCTGCTTGAGGCCGGCGACGATCTGTCGCTGCTCGACGCCGATGTCGACCTCTAGGCGGACGAGGTCGTCGGCGCCCTCGATCCCCTCGGCGCTCTCGATGCGACCGACCCGCATGTCGATGTCTTGGAACTCCTCGAAGCCGATGCGCTCCTCGGCGATGGCTTCGAAGTCAGCCGCCGCGGCGTCGTCGGCGTCGCCCGCAGCGTCGGCGTCACCGTCGTCGGCGCCGGCGTCTTCGTCGTCCTCGGCGGCCTCGATGCGCTCGGCGAGCTTCTCGTTGAGGGCTTCGACGCGCTCGTCCTCGATCTTCTCGAACAGTTCGACGGGCTCGTCGAACTCGGCCGGCGGCGCCTCCAGCGCGTGCTCGATCAGGGCGTCGCCGACCTGCCCGTCCTCGCCGAGTTGCGCCCAGACCTGCTGGGCCTTCTCGGGCGCGATCGGCTCGAACAGCACGGCGACGGCCTTGGCGATCTGAACGCAGTCGCGGATCACCTGCTCGGCCGCGTCGGGGTCGTCGTCGACGAGGTTCCACGGCTCGTTGCGCTGGATGTACTCGTTGCCGAACTTCGAGAGTTCGGTCACGGCGGCGGCGACCTCGCGCAGCGAGTACTCGTTGACGCCGACGCGGAACTGCTCGATGGCGTCTTGGATCCGCTCGCGGACCTCGTCGGACACGTCGGCGTCCGGCGTCCCCTCGTAGTTGCGGTAGGCAAACAGCGTGCTCCGATACAGGAAGTTGCCGACGTTGCCGACCAACTCGCCGTTGACCTTCTCTTGGAAGGCGTCCCACGAGAAGTCAACGTCCTGCTGGAGGCCGCCGGTCGTCGTCAGATAGTATCGCAGGAGGTCGGGATGGAACCCTTCGTCGAGGTACTCCTTCGCCCAGATCGCACGATTCCGGCTGGTCGAGAGGCCCTTCCCGTTGATCGTGATAAAGCCGGTCGCGGCGATCGCTCGGGGCGCGTTGTAGTCTGCGGCTTCGAGCATCGCCGGCCAGAAGATTGCGTGGTGCTGGATGATGTCCCGGCCGATGAAGTGGACGATCTCGCCGCTGTCTTTCCAGACCTCCTCCCAGTCGTACTCGTCGGCGCCGACGCGCTCGGAGTACTGCTTGGAACTGGAGATGTACTCGATCGGGGCGTCGACCCAGACGTACAGCACGAGGTCGTCCTCCGATTCGGCGCCGTCTTCTTCGGCGGCTTCGCCGCCTCCGTTTCGCTGCTCCTCCGGAGCAGCGCTGCCGGGATAGTCGATCCCCCAGTCCATGTCGCGGGTGATACACCAGTCCTGCAGACCGTCCTCGATCCACTGGCGGGGCTGGTTGCGCGCGTTCGAGGTTCCTTCGAGACCGTCGAGGAACTCGGTGAGGTAGTCCGACAACTCGGACACCTCGAAGAACTTGTGGCTGCGCTCGCGGTACTCGGCAGGGTTACCCGTCACCGAGCTCGTCGGGTCCTCGACCTCACCGGGTTCGAGGTGGCGCTGACAGCCCTCGTCGCACTCGTCGCCACGGGCCTTCTCGCCGCAGTAGGGGCAGGTGCCGACGACGTACCGGTCGGGCAGGTACTGATCGGCGTCGGGGTCGTACGCGACTTGGATCTCTTTCTCGTAGACGTACCCCTCCTCGTCGAGTGTTCTGACGATCTCCCGGGTGAGTTCGGTGTTGGTCTCGTCGTGGGTATGGCCGTAGTTGTCGAACTCGACGTTGAACTTCGGGAACGTCGCCTCGTACTGCTCGTGCCACTCTAGGGCGAACGTCTCGGGATCGACGCCCTCCTGCTCGGCGTTGACCGCCACCGGCGTGCCGTGCATGTCCGACCCGCAGACGTAGGCGGTCTGCTGGCCGAGCGACCGCAGCGAGCGGTTGTACGCGTCGGCGCCGATATACCCCCGCAGGTGACCGATGTGCAGGTCGCCGTTGGCGTAGGGCAACCCACAGGTCACCACGGCGGGGTCCTCCGTGGGGAACTCCTCGTGGCTCATACTATCGCTTGGTCGCTAGCGGGAGTAAAAGCCGCTGGTTTCGGTCGTGGCCGTGCCGGGACGTTGACGGCCGAGCCCCGATCAGGCGTCGTCCGGACGCGCGGTGACGCCGTCGGTCGGACGTGCGGTGACGCCGTCTCCCGGCCGTTATCGCTCGACTGCCACGGGCGCGCCGGCCGCCGCGCTCTCGTAGAGCGCGTCGATCACGCGCATGTTTGCGATGGCCTCGGTGCCGCCGGTTCGGGGCTCCTCGTCGGCGTCGACCGCCGCTTCGAGGTGGTCGACCTCCAGCCGGTACTGGTCTACGGCGTCGAACGTCTCGACGCCGTGGCGGCCGTCGATCTCGTACTCCAGTTCGACCGGCTCGTCGACCGGCGCGTCGAAGGCGTCGCGGACCTCGATCCAGCCGTCGACCGCCTCGACGCGGTAGCGCTGGACGAGCTGCGTGTCGAAGCCACAGGCGACGCGCGCGGACGCCCCCGAATCGTACTCCAGCACGCCCGCGAGTTCGGTGTCGACGCCGCTGTCACGTGAATCGTCGGTGTGGGCGTACGCGCGCTCGGGCTCGCCGAGGAACAGCCGCGCCGCCGAGACGGCATAGCAGCCCACGTCCATCAGGCTCCCGCCGGCCAAGTCGGGATCGAGTCGCACGTCGTCGGGGCGGCCGTACAGCGGGAACTTGAACGACGCGTTCACGGAGCGAATCTCGCCGAGTTCCTCGCGGGCGAGTTCGACCGCGCGCTCGGTTCGAGGGTGATACTGATACATGAACGCCTCCATCAGCGTGACGCCGCGGTCCTCGCAGTAGTCGACGACCTCGCGGGCTTCCTCGGCATCGACGGCCAGGGGCTTCTCGCAGAGCACGTCGTGGCCCGCGTCGGCCGCCTTCTTGGTCCACTCGGCGTGGAGGCCGTTCGGGAGGGGATTGTACACCGCGTCGATGCCGTCGTCAGCGAGCAGGTCCTCGTAGGAGCCATAGCTCCGCGGAATGCCGAACTCGTCGGCGACGGCCCGCGCGCGGTCGGCGTCGCGCGAACTGATCGCAGCCACGTCGTGGTCGCTGCCCTCCAGCGCGGGGATGAGCGACCCGCGGGCGATGTCGGCGGTGCTGATAATTCCGATGTCCATGCGACTGTGGTCGGGACGGGGGCGGAAAAACGGTCAGGTTGCGGAATTAGATGACGCCGCCGGGTCAGTAGGCCGAGTGCGCCGTTGGATCGGCAGATCGAGGGCGCCGACGATCGGCCGGCTCAGGCTGCCGGTCGGGAGACCGACTCGGTGTCGGTTTCGGAGACATCCACGCCGTCGCGGCGGCCCCACGCGCGTCCGATCACGTAATACGCCGCGACACCCGCGTAGAAGCCCACGAACGCCGCGACGAGCGGGGCGACCGCGGGGATGCCGCCGAACACGCCCGAGACGACGCCGCCGGCGAGAACGAAACCGGCGCCGATCAGCCAGGCGGTCGCGTACGACCCGCTGGTCAACACGGGGCGAAGCGTTCCGACATCGAAGCCGTCTGCGATCCGTCCCTCCTCCGCGACGTTGGCCAGCGCGGCCGGCGTCACGTACGCCGCGAACGCTGCCAGTCCGAGCCAGAGCAGTCCCCCGACGATCAGGACGACGGTGCCGATCACGCTGGCGTCGGCCGAGAGCGCGGCGGCGCCGCCGACGATCACGACGGCACCGGCGGCCGTCAGGAGAGCGTAGGCCACTGCGACGACCGTTCCGCGGACGCCCTCGCGGAACATGTCGCCCCAGTCCTCGAAGACCGGGGCGCGCTCGGAGCCGTGAGCGACCGATCGGATCACGCGCATTGCGTAGCCGACCAGCACGATCGCCGGGACGACCAGCACGCTCGTGAGCGCGAGCAGGCCGCCGATCAGGAGTGTTCGTACCGCCTCGTCGTTGCTGTAGGGATATCTGAGTGCGTCTGAAATCATGGGTTTCCGGAACGTCGGCGTCCAGACTGCAGGAAAGAACGGCGGCCCGCGTCGACTGGTTCCAAATACAATTACGCTCGCAGAGAACATAGCCCTACGCGCCGCATGCGTACGCATACTCCCGATACGCCCGTCACTCGACGGTGCTCGGAGTCCGGGCCAGCGCGTCGATGTCGGCGACGAACGACTCCAGCATCTCGCGGGTGACGTGGGGCATACAGACCACGCGCAGTTCGCCGGCGCCCGTCCGGGAGATGCGCCACCCCTCCTCGCGCAGGCGAGCGAACAGCGACCGGGGCACGTCGGCGGCCACGAGCGGGAGCGTCGGCTCGACGACATCGTAGCCCCGCTCGTCGAGCGCGTCGGCCAGCCACTCGGCGTTGTTCTGCGCCCGGACGTACTGCTCGCGGTAGCCCGCCGGCCAGAGAGCTT
Organism: Natronoarchaeum philippinense; assembly: GCF_900215575.1. Lineage (NCBI taxonomy): Archaea > Methanobacteriati > Methanobacteriota > Halobacteria > Halobacteriales > Natronoarchaeaceae > Natronoarchaeum > Natronoarchaeum philippinense. Next base: position 659,409 of record NZ_OBEJ01000002.1, read on the forward strand.
CCAGCGCGGCGACGGTGCTGGCGACGCCGGCACCGCTTCGCGTTCCGGTCAGCGTCGCCTGCTCGGTCGATTCGAGATACGGCGTGTCGACCGCCAGCGCGTCGAGCACGTCGGGTGAGCGGGCCAGCAGGCCGCCGGCGGGGATCGCCGCCCGACCCATCTTGTGCGGGTCGATCGTCAGCGTGTCGACGCCGACGTGATCGAAGTGCCACTCCTCGTCGGTAAACGGCAGCACGAAGCCGCCCCACGCCGCGTCGACGTGGAACAGCGCTCCAGCGTCGTCGGCCACGTCCGAGAGGGCCGCGAGCGGATCGACGCGGCCGTACTCGGTCGACCCGGCGACGCCGACGACCAGCGCGGTGTCCTCGTCGGCCAGCTCGGTCATGGCGTCGACGCGCGCCCGGTAGTCGCTGTCGACCGGCGCCGTCCGGAGCTCGACGCCGAGGATACCGGCTGCCTTCCGGAAACTGAAGTGGGCGCTCTCGGGCGCGACGACGTTCGGCGCGTCGGTCGCCGCCAGATCACGCGCGGCGCGGACGGCCTGAATGTTGGCCTCGGTCCCCCCGCTTGCGATGTACCCGTGTGGCTCGTCCAGTCCCGCGATCTCGCCCAGCGCGTCGACGGCGTCCCCCTCGAGTTCGGCGACGGTCTGGTAGGTCCCCGGATCGCCCGGGTTGGTCGCCAAGAACGTCTCGGCGGCCTCGCGCGCCGCCGGGTGCGGCTCGGTACACATAGAAGAGAGCACCCGGCTGAAATCCTGCGGCTCGGCTCGCATAGCCAAAATGTGGACGGTCAGGCGTTTAGGGATTGCGTTCTCCGAAGGGCGACAACGAGCATTCCGTTGTCGATCGCGTCCTCCGAGCGCTGGATGGGGGGACACGAACGAGTTTCGTATATCGAGTATTGGTTTATTTTGGCGAGTGCGCAATCCTATCGGTAGCCAATGGAAGCAGCAAAACCGCAAGAAGGGGACGCGGCGTCGTCGCTTACGGCGACAGACGCTGGCGATCCGGCGAGACGCTCACGCGGTTCGCGCCTCGCTGGCTCTCAACGTCTTCGTCAGGGACTCAGACGTTGACGATCTCGCGGGAACGCCGTCAGTTCGCTACGCTCGTGACGAGCTCCCGCTCAACTGTCAGCGCCGTCTCAGGGAGACAGTCGCTGTCGGTCTCGCGGGAAGAGAACGGCCTCCCGGATGTTGTCGAGGTCGAGCATCGTCATGACGACGCGCTCGACGCCGTAGGCCCACCCGGCGTGGGGCGGCATGCCGTACTTGAACATCTTGGTGTAGTACTCGAACTGGCTGGGATCGAGGCCCTGCTGTTCGAAGCCTTCGACGAGGTTGTCGTAGCGGTGTTCACGCTGACCGCCCGAGACCAGTTCCATGCGCGGGTGCATCAGGTCGAAGCCCTTCGAGAGCTCGGGGTCGTCGTCGTAGTCCTGAATGTAGAACGGCTTGATCTCGCTGGGCCAGTCGGTGATGAAGTAGTGGCCGCCGATCTCGTCGCCCAGCGCCTTCTCGGCTTCCGTCGAGAGGTCGTCGCCCCAGACGAGCTGTTCGTCGAGTTCGCCGGTTGCGTTGATGCGCTCGATGGCCTCCTCGTAGGTGAGTCGCGGGAAGTCCTCCGCGGGCGCGCTGAAGTCGTCGTAGCCCAGCAGTTCGAGCTCCTCTTGGCAGTTCTCCTCGACGGCCTGATAGGCGGCGTGGAGCGTGCCTTCACACACGTCCATCGCCTCCTCGTGGTCGATGAAGGCCGACTCGAAGTCGATCATCGTCGCCTCGTTGAGGTGGCGGGGCGTGTTGTGCTCCTCGGCGCGGAAGATCGGGCCGACCTCGAAGACGCGTTCGAGTCCGGAGCCGACCATCAGCTGCTTGAACAGCTGGGGGCTCTGGTTCATGAACGCTTCCTCGCCGAAGTAGGTGACCGGGAACAGCTCGGTGCCGCCCTCGGTGCCCGTAGCGACGATTTTGGGCGTGTTGATCTCGGTGCTGCCGACCGATCGGAAGTACTCGCGGACGGCGCGCAGGATCTCGGCGCGGATCTCGAAGATCGCTTTCACTTCGGGCTTGCGAACGTCCAGCGTCCGGTTGTCGAGACGGGTCGGAAGCTCGGCGTCGACCTTTCCGGAGGGGTCGAGGGGCAGTTCGGGATCTGCCGGGGCAACGACCTCCACGTCGGTCGGGACGATCTCGACATCGGTGGGTGCGCGGGGCTCTTCTTCCACGTCGCCGGTGACTTCGACGACGCTCTCGCGGGAGATGTCGAGGCCGGTTTCGACGAGGTCGTCGTCCATCTCGTCTTTCTCGAACTTGACCTGGATCTTACCGGACTGGTCCCGGACGATCAGGAAGGCGATGCCGCCGAGGTCGCGGATCTCGTGGGCCCAGCCGGCGACGGTGACGGTGTCGCCCGGCTCGGCGTCCGCGGTGTAGGTTCGGTCCTGCATACCTGCGGTTTCAGACGGCCGCGCCTTAAACTGCGTCGGTTCGCTACAGCCTTGCTCTCGACCGGGAACGCGTCGTGGTTCTGTCGCGTTTGGCTCGAGACGGACGGTCTGGGCCACCAGCGGTCCGATTGTGTCGTCTGGGTGTGGCACTGATGATGAGAGGTGTAACGGGCGTATAAATCATATAATGCGATATAGAATCTATGATGCGTAGAAGAACAACGACGAGAACATAGCGCTCGACGACTATCCGATGGCATCGCTGCTGAGAGGAAGCTCTGACGCGAATCTCGAAGCGGCGGTTAGGCGGTCAAAACCCGGTGAATGCGTAACAACGCGGTGAGTCCGGCGACGGTGGCGACGAGCGTGATGCCGGTTCCCGCTGCGTTTTCGGTCAGCCCGGCGGCCATCAGTGCATGGACGCCAACGTCGACGCCGGCCAGCACCACGGCTGTGAGGGCAAACAGCGACGCTGCGACCGCTTCTCGGTGAACCGCTCGCTGCGAACTCGACATTACTGATTGGTATGGAGGGATCCATCATAATCATTGTTGTGTGTTGGCACACCAACTAGGCGTTCGCCATCGAGCGCGGCGTCAATCGCCAGCCGACGCCTCGGGGCGATACGAGCGGCTGATCGCCTTCCAGCGCCCGGTCGCAAAGCGATAGTAGGTGACGACTGCGGGCACCAGCGTCTCGACGACGAGTGCGAGATACAGCGCTTCGATGCCAAGCGGCGTCACGGCGCCGATAACGGGGATCGGGACCGACGCCGCTCCGGCGTACGCGATCGGAAGTGTGAACGCGTACAGTCCGAGCAGTTGGGCGTAAAACGGCCAGCGCGTGTCGCCGCTGGCGCGCAGGGGGCCGGTCGCGCCGCCGCTGACGCCGCGAAACACGACGCTGATACAGGCGACGGCGATGAACGCCGTGGTGAGCGGTTTGACTTCGGGGTCGCTGACGAACAAGCTCCCGATCGGATCGGCCAGCACCAGCACGGCCCCCGCGATGGCGAGATACACCGCGACGCTAAACGAGATGATCTCGTGGCCGAGCCGTCCGGCGTCGTCCTCGTCGCCGGCACCCAGTTCCTGTCCAACGAGGCTAGAGGATGCCAGCGAGAACCCCCAGTTGGGCGTGTCCATCAGCGCGCGGACGCGGCGGGCGACGACGAACGCGGCGACGACGTTCTGGCCGAACAGGCCGACGATCGCCAGCATCGGGAACTGGGCCATCGTCGCGGCGCTGTTGGTGAAGACGAGCGGGACGCCGATCTCGACGACATCCCGGACCTCGTCGAGCGTCGCGTGGGGGCCCGAAAGATCGACAGTCACGGGGAACGCGCCGACGAGAGGGAGGCTGCCGGCCGAAAAGCCCCAGACGAAGGCGCCGAACACGGCGACGTTTGCGACGACGGTCCCGACCGCGGCGCCGACGACGCCCATCCCGGCGCCGAAGATCAGGATGGCGTTGAGACCGACGTTGATGACGGCGCCGCCGGCCCGGAGCACCATCGGCGTCCACGCGTCGTCGGCGCCGACGAGCGTGCGACTCCCGACGAGATTCAGTCCCGCGAACGGTACGCCGAGCGCGACGACGCGCAGGTACGTCGCGCCGTACTCGATCGGCGTCGATCCCGAGCCGATGAGCGAGATCAGCTCGTGCGGTGCGAGCGCGAACAGCACGGCCACGGGCGTCGTCACGGCAAGAACGACCACTGCGCTGGTCTTGACCGCAAGCGAGAGCCGATCGTAAGCGTCGGCGCCGTAGCGCTGGGAGACGAGGCTGATCGTCGCGCCGGCGAACCCGCCGCCGAGTGCGAACGCCATCCCCCAGAAGGGGCTGGCGTAGCCCACGCCCGCAATGGCGCCCGAGCCGAGCGCGAGACCGACCATGGCCACGTCGGCCGCGGACTTGGACATCCGCGCGATGCCCGTGACGATCCGGGGCCACGCGAGATCCGTGGTACGCTCGGCTCTTCGGGCGTCGATCAGCCCCGCCCGCGCGAGCAGGCGCCCGATCGACAGCAAGAGCCAGCGCACCGGATTCGGCAATCGGCTCGTCGCAGAAGGCACGCCACTCGGTACTCGTTCGTCCCGTTTAGGCCTTCAGATCGCGGAAGCCATCGAGAGGCGTTGTCAAGCGTCTCTCCGGCGTTTGCGTTCGATCGTTCGAGAGAGAAAGCAACCTGTTGGTCAGGCGTCTTTTGCGCCACGAACCGTCTCCTCGACGGCGTCGACGCCCTCGGCGTGGACCAGATCGCCGACGACGACGACATCGGCGTGCTCGCCCATCTGGTGTGCGGAGTCGTAGTCGTGGACGCCGCCGCCGTAAAACAGCGCGGCGTCGTCGGTCGCGTCGGCAGCGGCCTCGACGACCGCGGGGTCGCCGAGCGTGCCCGAATACTCGATGTAGACGATTTCCTGACCGAACATCTCCTCGGCGACCTCGGCGTAGGCCGCCACGTCGTCGGGGCTCAGATCGCAGTCGGCTTCGGTGTAGGTTGCGACGCTGGCCTCGGGGTTCATCACGACGTAGGCTTCGGTCGTGATCCGGTCCCACGGCAGGTCGTCTTCCATGCGCGCCCACTCCTTGTGAGCGCCGACGGTCCAGAACGGATCGCCCGCGTTGAGTACCGTCGGGATGAGGTACCCGTCGAGCGCCTCGTCGTTGACCGCGACTTCGGGTGCGCTTGGTTCGAGGTACAGCGGCACGTCGTGTGTCGCGCAGGCGTCGATGACCCGTTGCATCTTGTCGGTCGTCATCCCGGTCGTCCCGCCGATCTCGATGGCGTCCGTCCCCGTCTCGCAGACGTCTTCGAACGTCTCGCCCTCGACGAGCGTCTTGTCGGGGTCGATCTTCACGATATGGTCCCACTCGGCCCAGCGAGTCGTCATACCCGAAGCAATCTAAAGGACCGACTAAAACCCCTTCGGAACTGGCGTTCGGTTGGAGGTAAATTTATAACTGTAGGCGATCCTTTGACAGAAAACAGAGATGACCTTCGAGCAGTTCATCGGCACCGTAGCGGGGCGGGATCTTACCCTGCGAGTAGTCAACCGCACCGAACTCGATCCGGTATACGGTATGCTCGAAGATGCGTTTGGGGGTCAAGACGTCGTGGTCGAAGAAGTCGAGGACGAATCCGAACTCGAAAACGAGGTACAACTCGTCGAGTCCGGCGACGCGCTTGCGGTCTCGTCGCTCACTGAGGTGCGCGACAGCGTCCTCACGGTGAACTCCGACCTGTATATCACCGGTTCGCGCCCGCTCGAAGATGTCGACACGCCCGACGTGATCGCCGAACTCGGCGATACGACGTTCACCGTCGACGGCCACCAGAAGTACCTCCTGATTCAACTCTCGCGGGAGATCGAGGCGATGGCGCTTGCGGGCGGCGAAGGGACGGTCCACACCGGGTTTCAGTATCTGTCCCGAATCGACGACGAGCGCGGGACGCTGGCTGCCTACGAGACGCTCGGCGATTCGGACCTCGAAGTCCACGTCTATGGTGTTCCCGACGCCGATCCGTTCGTCCGGCCGGGCGTCGAACTCCACGGCATCGACGACGAGGAAATTCGTGACTCGTGGTTCGTTACCTACACCAGCGATCGCGACGATATCCGCGAGGCCGCGCTGGTCGCCTACGAGCGCGAACAGAACGTCTGGGACGGCTTCTGGACGTTCGAGCCGGAACTGGTCGCAGAAGTCGAGGAGTACATCGAGTCGGAATTCCTCTGAGCGACCAATCCGACGGTGTCCGACGCCGCAACGTCACTCCGCCAGTTCGATCTCGTCGTCACCGTTGGGCACCGCACAGATGAACGCCCCTGCTTCCTCGCCCTCGTTGCGATACCAGTGAACGGTTCCGGCCGGGATCAGCAGCGAGTCGCCCGCACTAACCTCGTGTTCCTCGTCGCCGATTCCCACAACGTACTCGCCCGAGAGCACGTACTGCTCGTGTTCGACCGCGTTGGTGTGTTTCGGCACCTCGGCACCGGCGTCAAGCTCGAATCGTCGGACGGCGAAGTTCGGCGCCGCTTCGTCCTCACCGATCAGCACGCCCTTCGATAACCCCTCCGCCGCGTCGACTGTTTCGTACTCGATCTCCTCGGCGCGTCGGATCGTCGGATCGGGATCGCTCATACCCGAGTACAGACGCCGGGGCGCCCTAAAGCTGACTCCGCAGCGGCCTCCGGCGGCGCGGTCGCGCGGTGCTGTGCGGTAGCGGAGCGGTACCGGTGCAAAAGCGGATCAAGCAGTTGTACCGCGCACGAGCGAGCGCCCGGCAGGGCGCGAGGGAGGGCGCGGATTTTTGGCCGAGATTTTTGCCGTGAGCGGTGGCGGAGCGAGGGCTTGCGGGCCCGAGCGACGCCACCCGAACGGGAAAAAGGTCGTGGATTAGGCTTTCGCCTGCCACTTCCGGATCCGGTCCTCGCTGACGCCGTCGACGTCGCCGGCGACCGCCTCGGCTTCGGCGTCCGCGAGGTCGTCGATGCTCTCGATGCCGGCGTCGGCGAGCTTCTCGGCGGTCTTGGCGCCGATGCCGTCGAGCGCTTCGAGGTCGCTGCCCGAGTCGCTCTCGCGGGCCTGATACTCGCGGTAGTTGCAGATCGGACAGCCCAGTTCCCACGGCTCGTCGCCGTTGTGGACGATCAGTTCGGGCAGGCCGTGTTCCTCGCAGTGCTCGTCGGTGACTTCGATCTCGCCGCGGCGGGGCAGGGGCAGCGAGTAGTCACAATCGGGATAGCGCGTACAGCCGACGAGTCGGGAGCCGTTGCGCAGTTGCTTGATTGCGAGTTCACCGCCGTGGTCGTCAGCACACTCCGGACACTCACCGAGGATCGGTCCCTCGCCGGCCTCGTCGGCCTTGCACTGGGGGCAGCCGTGGACGAACGTCTGGCGGCCGGCGAGCATCTTGACGTGGCGCAGGTCGTGTTCGTCACAGGTCTCGTCGAGGATCAGCGGTTTGCCTGTGCTTGGAAGCGGGAGGGTGTACTCGCAGTCGGGGTAGCCGTCGCAGCCGACGAAGGCCGACCCGCCGCGGGCGCGCCGGACGAGCAGGTCGTGGTCGGACTCGGGACAGGGCCCGAGCGTCTTGTCGGCCTTGAGCGACTTCTGGAGGTGGTCGCCGATCTCCTCGCGGGACTCGACCAGTTCCTCGAACACGCGGTCGAGCATTTCGCGGGATTCCTCGGTGACGTCGTCGAGCGTCGCCTCGCCCTCCGCGATGGCGGTCATGTCGGCTTCGAGCTCGCTCGTCATGTCCTCGCTGACGACGCGGTCGGCGTACTCCTCGGCGGCCTCGACGACCGCCATCGCAAGCCGCGTCGGTCGGGGCGGGTCGCCCTCGACGTAGCCTCGGTCGTAGAGCTTCTCGATGGTGTTGTGGCGGGTCGATTTGGTGCCGATGCCGAGCTTCTCCATCGTCTCGATGAGCCGCGACTGGCCGTACCGGCGAGGGGGCTGGGTCTCTTTTTGTTCCTCGCGGGCGTCGACGATCGGGAGCTGTTCGCCCTCCGCTACGTCGGGGACGTAGTTCTCGCTGGTGTTGAAGTACGGATACACGTCGTGGTAGCCCGCCTCGACGAGGCGCTTGCCGTTGGCTTTGAGCGTGAGCGCCTCGGTGTCGTTGGGCAGGTCGACCGACACCTCGCCGTCGAGTTCGGCGACGACCTTGAGGTGTTCCCAGACCGCCGGTTCGGCGACGGTCGCAAAGAACCGCCGCACGACGAGTTCGTAGACCTCCCACTCGTCGTCGGACAGCTCGCTCTTTTTGGGAATCTCGCCGGTCGGGTGGATCGGCGGGTGGTCGGTCGTCTCCTCGTCGCCCTCGGTGGGGTCGATCTCCTCGATCTCCAGCAGGGCTTCGGCGTCGTCGCCGAACGTGTAGTGGCCGACGAACTCGTCGAGCAGCGTCTCGGGATCGAGATCGTCGGGATAGACCGTGTTGTCGGTCCGCGGGTAGGTGATGTAGCCGGCGGTGTAGAGATCCTCGGCGACGCTCATTCCGCGCTGGGCGGAGTAGCCGAGCGCGCCCGCTGCCCGGATGAACTGCGTGGTGTTGAACGGCTCGGGCGGGCTGTCGGTCCGCGTGCGGCGGTTGACGCGCTCGACGGTCGTCGTCGCGTCAGTCGTCGCCAGCGACTCGTAGACGGCGTCGGCCAGTGTCTCGTCCCAGACGCGTTCGGCCTCGTTGCCGTCCTCGTCGCGGTAGAAGTACTGTGCCTCGAACGCGTCGTCGTCCTTCGCGAGGTCGGCGAACAGCTCCCAGTACTCGTCGGGATCGAACGCCTGAATCTCGCGCTCGCGCTCGACCAGCAAGCGCAGCGTCGGCGTCTGGACGCGCCCGACCGAGATGAAGTCGTCCCCGAGTTGGCGGGCCGACAGCGAGAGAAATCGCGTCAGTGCGGCGCCCCAGATCAGGTCGATCGTCTGGCGGGCCTCGCCGGCCGCCGCCAGATCGAAGTCCAACTCCTCGCGGTTGTCGAACGCGTCGGTGACCTCGCGCTCGGTGATCGAGGAGAAGCGGACGCGATCGATCGGTGCCTCCTCGTTGACGTCTCGGACGAGTTCGTAGGCCTCCTTGCCGATCAACTCGCCCTCGCGGTCGTAGTCAGTTGCGATGGTCACGCGGTCGGCGTCCCGCGCGAGCGAGCGCAGCGCCGCGACGATCGACTCTTGGGTGGGCGTCTTCTCGACGTCGGCGTCGATCAGCTCGACGGGTTCGACGTCGCGCCAGTCGCTGTACTCCTCGGGAAAGTCGACCCCGACGACGTGGCCGGAGAGGCCGATCACGCGCTTGCCGCCCCACCGGTAGACGTTGACGCCGTTCCGGCGGGTCGAACTCGCGGACTCGCCGCTCAGAATGTCGGCGATGCGTCGGGCCGCGTTGTCCTTCTCGGTGATGATGAGTTCCACAGGATACCACCTCCGACACCACACTGTCGGTTGTTATCTGGCGTAGGACAACCCGGCGGGTAAACCTTTCGGGGTATCGAACCGCGAGACTGCGGCGGGAGAACTGCCCCTGACGGGGGCGTTCCGGCACGATAGCGTCGAACAAAACGATGAGCGAACTATCGGAGACGAGTAGCGTTCAGACGCGATTTACTTCTCGGCAGGGAGTAACTGAACGACGCCGCCGCCGTCGATGAGAACGGTGAAGCCGGCGTACTCGAAGGAGATGCGCACCGATCCTTCGGGAGTTGCTCGGCAGATGCTATCGAGCGCCTCGGGGTCGATGGCGCCGTAGAGCGGGTCGAGTTCGAGGGGGTCGCAGTCGCGCTCTTGTGCGACCAGCGAGACGATCGCTTCGGTTGCGGAACCGTCCGCTGTCGGTTCGAAGATGGCTTTCGGGGCGTCGGTGTCGAGTTTGACACCGTCCCGATCCGCACGATCGGCATGATCTACGGAGTGCCGATGAAACTGTTCTTCATCCATACAGCGGGTGTAGACGGCGCTGCTACTTGAATGATTGGCACGCCGACACCCCCCTCGAGAGTGAGGGGCCGGCACACGGCAACTACTCGTGATCAACAACCGACTCGTCGTTGCCCGCGGCCATCTTTCGATGCTGGCTACAGTATCGCTCGCCCGGCACTGCATCCCGCGAACACCGACTGCCGGACGCCGTTGCCGCGACGCACTGATCTGGGGCCGGTGAGTCGGCGTCGGTCGACTGCGCTTGTTCGCGCTCGCCGCTGTCCCGATCGCTTGACTCGTTGGCTCGTTGCTCGTAGAACCGTCGAAAGCTCTCCTCCCACGACTCTGGATCGGGGCGGTCGCTCCGGTGTTCGACCGTGATGCCGGAGTACGAACAGCGCCGACAGCTCCACGTCTCGCTGTCCCCGAGGCTGTAGTGGATCAACCGTTCGCCGCATCGCGGACAGTCCATACCGGCTTCCCGTAGCGAACCCACAAAGGTTTATCTCCACGCTGCTGTCCCGAAACAACAGCTCGGCGGCGGGCGCTACTCCTCTAGCTCGGCCCGGAGCAGTTGGTTCACGTCGCCGGGGTCGGCCGATCCGCCGGTCTTTTGCATCACCTGCCCGACGAGGAAGTTGATCGCGCCGTCTTCGCCGTTCCGGTGGTCCTCGACGGCGTCCGGATGCTCCTCGATGGCCTCCTCGACGGCCTGCTGAACCTCGTCTTCGTCGGTCTTGCCGAGTCCTTCGGCTTCGACGATCTCGTCGGGCGCGCGCCCCTCGTCGAGCATCTCGCGGAGCACAGTCTCGCGGGCGTTCTTCGCGGTGATCTCGTCGGTTGCGACGAGTTCGACCAGCCGCGCGACCTCGTCGAAGCGGCCGTCGAGGTCAGTGATCTCCATGTCGCGGTAGTTGAGTTCCCCGAGCAGGTTGTCCGCGACCCACGTCGCGGCCAGATCGGGATCGAACGTCTCTGCGATGTCCTCGTAGAAATCCGCGACCTGCTTGGTCGAGGTGAGCTTGCTCGCGGCTTCCTCGCCGAGATCGTACTCCTGGGCGAAGCGCTCGCGGCGGGCGTCGGGGAGCTCCGGAATGGCGATTTTCTCCTTCCAGTCGGCCACCTGTAGGGGCGGGAGGTCGGCCTCACCGAAGTAGCGGTAGTCCTTTTCTTCCTCTTTCGAGCGCATCGAGACGGTGATGCCCTTGGTCTCGTCCCAGTGTCGCGTCTCTTGCTCGACGACGCGCCCGCGCTTGATGGCGTTTTTCTGCCGGGTGACCTCGTAGGCCAGCGCCTTCTCGGCGCCCTTGTGGCTGGAGATGTTCTTGACCTCCGTTCGGTTGGCCGCTTCGAGCGCTTCGGTGCTGAACTCGCCGGTGCCGCTGTCGACGTTCTCCTCGCTGCGCTCGACCAGCGAGATGTTGGCGTCGATGCGCAGGCTGCCGTCGCGGGTGCTCTCGAAGACGCCGAGATACTCAAGGACTTCCTCTAGCTTGGCGAGGAACGCGCGCACCTCGTCGGGACTGCGGAAGTCCGGCCGCGTGACAATCTCCAGTAGCGGGACGCCGGCGCGGTTGTAGTTGACCAGCGTGTAGTCGGCGGTGTCGATCGAGCCGCCGACGTGCTGGAGACTGCCGGGGTCCTCTTCGAGATGGGCGCGTTCGATGCCGATCTCGCGGCGCTCGCCCTCGACGCCGACTTCCAACCGGCCGTCCTGACAGATCGGCTCGTCGTACTGCGTGATCTGGAAGTTCTTGGGCAGGTCGGGGTAGTAGTAGTTCTTCCGGTGGAAGCGGGTCTCCTCGGGGATGTCGGCGTCGATCGCTTTGCCGACCTTGACGGCGGCTTCGACCGCCCCCTCGTTGAGCACCGGGAGCGCGCCGGGAAGCCCAAGACACACCGGACAGGTGTTGGTGTTGGGCTCGGCGTCGGTCTGGTCGGTCGAACAGCTACAGAAGATCTTCGTGTCGGTCTCGAGCTGGACGTGGACCTCCAGCCCGATCACGACGGCGAGGTCGGCGTCCTGCTGGGTCGCCTGCGCGGTCATTGCCGAGGCGTTCGGGACGGGCCCGCTAAAGACTAACGCAAGCGCGCGCACGCCAGTCGCCGCCGCGGTGTCGAGCACAACCTATTTGACTGCTCGACGGTTCCAGCCCGGTATGGTGGAGATTCCGTTCGGTCTGTCGCCGGACCAGCTACAGTCGATCGGCCTGCTGTTCGTCGGGACCGGCCTCGCACTGCTGTTGTTTTACTTCCGCGACAATGTGACGCACCTCTCGGCGATGATCGTCGTCTTCTTCGTGTTCTGTGGCGCGTCGATGATCGGCTACGGCTCGGCGCTGACGGCCGTCGAACGCAGCCAGTGGTGAGCGGCTACGCGAGTTACTGACAGAATTATTTTATTTGTCTGACGCACGTTTAAGGGTACAGAGCCACCCCTTGATTCATATGTCGAACGACCGAGTCGAGGAACTCGAAGCGACGGTGTCGGAACTGGAATCGACCGTCAGAGGGCTCACCGAAGAACTCGTCGAGACCAAAGAGCGGGTCCGGTTGCTCGAAGCCGAACTCGAACCCAGCGAGGGCGCCACGACCGGAACGCCCGCGACGGCACGGCGCGGCGCCGCCGGCCGATCGCAGGACGACGACCAGCCGGAATCGGAGGAAGCCGCACCCGAGGACGTGCAGGAGGCGGCAGCCGAAGCCGATAAGGGAGATGGGGACAACGGGGAGGACGAAACCGACGGCTCCGAACTCGGCGACGACATCATCGTCGCGTGATCGCCGGGGCCGACTGCGGGCGTCGCCCGGGAGATGACAACGCATGCATATAAAAGAGCTCGTTCTGGAGAACTTCAAGAGCTTCGGCCGCAAGACTCGAATTCCGTTCTACGAGGACTTCACCGTCGTTACCGGACCCAACGGGAGCGGGAAGTCAAACATCATCGACGCGGTGCTGTTCGCGCTGGGGCTGGCCCGCGCCCGAGGGATTCGCGCCCAGAAGCTGACTGACCTGATCTACAACCCCGGCTTCGACGACGGCGAGGAGGCCGCCGGGCCGAAAGAAGCCAGCGTCGAGGTCGTACTCGACAACGCCGATCGCACGCTCGACCGGGGCCAGATCGTCAACGCCGCCGGGAGCGAAGATGTCGGTGATATCGACGAGGTGACGATCCGCCGGCGCGTCAAAGAGACCGAGGACAACTACTACTCCTACTACTACCTCAACGGGCGCTCGGTGAACCTCTCGGCCATTCAGGACCTGCTCGCGCAGGCCGGCGTGACGCCGGAGGGGTACAACGTCGTCATGCAGGGCGACGTGACCGAGATCATCAACATGACGCCACACGAACGCCGGGAGATCATCGACCAGATCGCCGGCGTCGCCGAGTTCGATGCGAAAAAAGAGGACGCCTTCGAGGAGCTGGAAGCCGTCGAGGACCAGATCGACGAAGCGCAGTTGAAGATCGACGAGAAGCAGGCCCGACTCGACCAGCTCAGTGACGAGCGCGAGACCGCACTGGAGTACCAATCGCTCCGCGAGGAAAAAGAGGAGTACGAGGGGTATCTCAAGGCCGCCGAACTCGAAGACAAGCGCGAGGATCTCGCGGGCGTCCGCGAGACGATCGAGTCCCGATCCGAGGAGCTCGACGACCTCCAGCGCGATCTCGACGAGAAGCAAGGCGCCGTCGTCCGATTGGACGAAGACCTCGAAGATCTCAACGCCGAGATCGAGCGCAAGGGCGAAGACGAGCAGTTAGAGATCAAAAGCGAGATCGAGGGGATCAAAGGCGACATCGCGCGGCTCGAAGACAAGATCGAGTCGACCGAGGAGAAACGCGAGGCCGCCGAGAACGAGCGCCGCGAGGCGTTCGTGCAGGTCGACCGCAAGCAAGAGGAGATCGACGACCTCGAATCGTCGATCCGCGAGATCAAAGTCGAGAAGTCCTCGGTCAAAGCCGACATCCAGACCAAGGAGGCCGAACTGGCCGAGATCGAGCAACAGATCGACGACATCGACACCGAGTTCGACGAGCTGAAAGCCGAGCTTCAGGAGCGCAAGGCCGACCGCGAGGCCGTCAAAGAGGAACGCAACGACCTCCAGCGTGAGAAGGACCGACTGCTCGACGAGGCGCGGCGCCGCTCGAACGAGATCGCCGATCTCGAAGCCGAAATCGACGAGGCGCGCGAGCAGATTCCCGAACTGGAAGCCGATGTCGACGACTTGGAGAACGAACTGACGAAGGCGCGCGCGAACGCCGAGAACATCGAGGAGGTCGTCGACGATCTCAAATCCCAAAAACGCGCGCTCCAGTCCGACATCGACGACGTAGAAGACAAAATTCAGGCCAAACAACAGGAGTACGCCGAGCTGGAAGCCCGCGCCGACGAGAGCGGCGACAGTTCGTATGGCCGGTCGGTGACGACGATCCTCAACGCGAGCATCGACGGCGTCCACGGTACTGTCGGCCAGCTCGGCGGCGTCTCCCAGCGGTACGCGACCGCCTGCGAGACGGCGGCCGGCGGCCGGCTCGCCAACGTCGTCGTCGACGACGACAGCGTCGGCCAGACCTGTATCGAACATCTCAAGTCGCGCAACGCCGGCCGGGCCACGTTCCTGCCGATGACGGAGATGCACTCCCGGAGCCTGCCGTCGGCGCCCTCGGACCCGGGCGTGGTCGACTTCGCGTACAACCTCGTGGACTTCGATTCGAGCTACTCGGGCATCTTTTCGTACGTGCTCGGCGACACGCTCGTCGTCGAGGACATGGAGACCGCCCGCCAGTACATGGGCGACTACCGGATGGTGACGCTGGAGGGCGAACTCGTAGAGAAAAGCGGCGCCATGACCGGCGGTTCGACCAGCGGGTCGCGCTACTCCTTCTCGAAGTCCGGCAAGGGCCAACTCGAACGGGTCGCCGAAGAGATTCAGGAGCTACAGGACGAACGCGACTCGCTGCGCGAGGACCTACAGGGCGTCGAGGACCGCCTCGACGACGCCCGCGACCGCAAGACCGACGCGACCGATCAGGTGCGCTCGATCGAATCCGAGATCGAGAGTACCGAATCGGAGATCGAGTCGGTTCGCGAGAGCATCGGCGAGAAAGAAGATCGGCTCGACGAGCTGCGCGAGGAACGCGAATCCGTCGACGAGCGCATGAGCGAGATCGACGCCGAACTCGACGAGAAAGACGCCGCGCTCGACGAGATCGACGCCGATGTCGAGGAGCTAGAGACCGAACTGGCCGACTCGGAGATCCCCGAGCTGACCAGCGAGGCCGAAGCGATCGAAGACGAGATCGACGAACTCGAAGATCGGCTCGACGATCTCGACGCCGATCTCAACGAGTACCAGCTCGAAAAGCAGTACGCCGAGGAGTCGATCGAGGAGCTCCACGAGACGATCGAAGACGCCCAGAATCGCAAGGCCGACTGTGAAGAACAGATCGGGGAGCTCGAAGCTCAGATCGAGGACAAAGAGCAGTTACTGGACGAAAAGCGCCAAGAAGTGCTCGAACTCGAAGACGAGCTGGCGGAGCTCAAAGACGACCGCGAGGAGCTCAAAGCGGAACTGCGCGAAGCCAAGTCCGAGCGCGACCGCGCACAGGACGAGGTCAACCGCATCGAGAGCAAACTCGACGAACTACGCGACACCGAGGACCGGCTCGAATGGGAGATCGACGAGCTAGAGTCGACCGTCGGCGACTACGATCCCGAGGAAATTCCCGACCACGACGAGGTTCAAGAACGGGTAACCACGCTCGAAGCCGAGATGGAGGCCTTAGAGCCGGTCAACATGCTCGCAATCGAGGAGTACGACGAGGTCGAGGCCGACCTCGAAGAGCTGGAAGACGGTCGGGACACGCTCGTCGAGGAGCGCGACGGCATCCGTGACCGGATCGACTCCTACGAAGCCCAGAAGAAGGCGACGTTCATGGACGCCTACGAGGCGATCGACGACCAGTTCGAGGAGATCTTCGAGCGCCTCTCGAACGGCACCGGCACGCTCCACCTCGAAGACCCCGAAGATCCCTTCGAGGGCGGGATGACGATGAAGGCAGAGCCGGGCGACAAGCCGATCCAGCGACTCGACGCGATGTCCGGCGGGGAGAAGTCACTGACCGCGCTGGCGTTTATCTTCGCCATCCAGCGGTACAACCCCGCGCCGTTCTACGCCCTAGACGAGGTCGACGCCTTCCTCGACGCCGCCAACGCCGAGCGCGTCGGCGAGATGGTCGACGAACTCGCCGGCGAGGCCCAGTTCGTCGTGGTGTCACACCGGTCTGCGATGCTCGAACGCTCCGAGCGCGCCATCGGCGTCACGATGCAGGGCGACAACGTCAGCGCCGTCACCGGCATTCAGCTCGACGAGGGCGGAGGCGACGGCGAGGTGAGCGCGGATGACTGACGACGACATCCCGCTGGACATCGCCGGCCACGGGGACCGCGACCGAGATGGCGACGCCGAGACCGGCGGGGCCGGACTTCCCGGCACTCTTGGCGACGGCGCCGACGCGTCCGCCTCGTCAGATGCCGACGCGACAGCGTCGCGCGATGTCGCTGCGGCGTCGAGCGAAGACGACGACGAGGAGGTCGAACCCGTCGAGTTGCTGGTCGGACTCGCGGAGGACGGCGAGATCGACCCGTGGGACATCGACGTCGTGACGGTGACCGACAAGTATCTCGACCGGCTCGACGAGGCCGACCTGCGAACGTCGGGACGGGCGCTGTTCTACGCGAGCGTACTCCTGCGGATGAAAGGCGACGGCCTGCTCTCGGAGCAGTCCGACGAGCCACCGGAGCCAGAGCCGTGGGAACAGCCCTTCGTCGACGACGGCGGGGACGGCGGCGATGCCCCCGCCGGCCCCGATCCCGTCGCCGGGCTCGAAGCCGAGATGGAGCGCCGACTCGACCGCAAGAGCGTCCGGGGCAAGCCCGAGACGCTCGACGAACTCGTCCGCGAGCTCCGGGACGCCGAGCGCGATTCCCGGTGGAAAGAGTCCCGCGAGTACGACACGTCCGGTTCGCCACAGGGGTTCCGACGCGGCACCCAGACGCTGGATTACCACTCCGGCGACGACTTCCGGGCCGACGACGAGCCGACCGAGGACGAGGTCACGGGCAACGCCCACGAGGAAGACATCGAGACAGTCATCGAGGACGTCAATCGCGTCCTGCGCGAGCAGTACGACGCCGGCCGCCGAGAGGTGCTGTACGCCGAAATCGACGACGCCGGCGGCTCGCGGGTCGAGACGTATCTCGCGCTGCTCTTTTTGGCCAACCGCGACCACGTCCGTCTCGAACAGGACGAGCTGTTCGGCGACCTCTGGATACAGGACCCGAGTGCCGTCGAAGCCGAAGAGCCGGCGATCGCTGACTGACAGTCGAGGTTTCGATGCCGGACCGCCGATGGAATTATACTATAGTATGGCGTACGTTACCACATGACTCCAACGAAAATTCGTGAACGACTTCGGGAGTCCCGGGACAGCGTGAACCCGGCCGAGTACGTCTCCGCGCTGGAGTACGTGCGCGACGACGGGCGCGAGCGCTGACGATCCCAAACGACACCCATCCGCGCTTCGACCGGCAGTCAGTTCGACGCAGGAACCCGATCGAAGGGCCCCACGAGTCGCGGCTGTGGACGCGACGGGGCGACGAGGTGGATAGATCAAAGGGGCGTTTTAGCTTAGAGAAGATACCTAACTGTCATCTTCGTAGTGGCTGGTGATGCACCGACGACAACTCCTGACCGTCGCGGCGAGCAGTGCTGTTGTGGCCGCCGCCGGTTGCCTAGGAAGCGGTGACGAACCGGCTGACGAGAGCGACGACCCCGACGATACGAACCCCAACGAGTCAGACGACACGCCTCCGAACGGGTCGGATCCCGAGGAACCATCCGACGACGACCCCGTCGCGGAGCTGACCAACGGCTCCTTCGAGAACGACCTGAACGATTGGACCGTCGGCACCGACCTCCCCGAAGAGCCCGGCGACTCGACGGAGAAGGTCGGTCACGACGCCGAAGTCGTCACAAAGAACGCTTCGGAAGGGTCGGCGTCCGTCGAGTTTTTCCTCGACGGGAGCGCCGACGACGGCACCATCTGGGTCGCCCAGCGGGCCGACCTCTCGTCGACCGACGCGGTGCTGGTCGACGTGTACAACGACGAGAAGTCGTTCAACATCCTCACGCAGGTCGCGTTCTACGCCGGCGAGAAAGCCTCCGCTGATCTCGTCGAGGTAGACTTCAACCGCGAGAACTCCATCGAGGCCCACTCGGGGTGGAAGACGTTCAGCTACGACGTCAGCGACATCGACGGCGAGGCGACCGTTGCAGTCGGGATGAACATCATCTGGGAGACGGGCGTCCGGCACATGTTCGACAACGTACGCCTCGAAGCAAGCGAGGAGTAGCGGTCGGCAGCCACCGGGCGGTCCGACGGGACGCTACTCGACGAGACGCCAGCGATCGGCGTCGTCTGACGCCGGCTCGGCAGACGCGATCACGTCGCGCCGCTCCATCTCGTCGAGCACTTCGTCCAGACGGTCAGGCTGGGCGATCTCCATTTCGATGCGGTCCACGTCGTGGAACTCCGAGAGGTAGTGACGGATGTCGCCGCGGTCGAACGTCTCTTGGTCGGCCTTCTCCATGACGCCGGCGCTGAGTTCGATCATGTCCTCGATGAAGTTCCACGGGTAGACGACCCACGCCCACTCCTCCAGACGTTCGCCGACGAACTCCGGTTCGAACTCGCTGGTCTGGAGCAGTTGGAGCGTGGCGGTACGGACTTCTCCGGGATTGCGCTCGTTGACGTACTCGTGGGCGCGCCGGATCGACCCGCCGGTGTCGGCGATGTCGTCGATAATCAGCACGTCTTTGCCCTCGACGCTGCCCTCCGGCATCGGATAGCGAACTTGGGGCTCGTCGGCCTTCTGGCCGGTGCCGACGTAGTGTTCCATCTTCAGACTCGTCAGGTCGTCTAGGCCGAGAAAGTCACAGAGACAGCGCCCGGCGAACCAGCCGCCCCGCGCCAGCGCGACGACGACGTCGGGCTCGAACTCGGCGGCCTTGACCTGATCGCTGACATCCCGACAGAGGCTGTAGATGTAGTCCCAGTCGGAGATCGTACACTTGAACTCGTCCGGAAGGTCGGCCATAGGTAGACGACGGCGTTCGACCGCCTAAAGTGGTGCGTCTCGGCGTCACGGCCAGTGTGCTACTGCGTCAGCGGAATTGGAGGGCGTGACCCAATGCAGCGGCGAGCGTGGCAGCCGACGAAGCGGCGTCACGGCTTTCCGTCTGGTCTACGTCCGGGGGAGCATGAGCGATGCCAGCGAGATCGAGGTCGCCCTCGTCGACGCGTTCACCGACGAACCGCTGACCGGCAACCCTGCGGGCGTCGTCCCGGACGCCGAGGGACTGTCCGAGGACCAGATGCAAGCGATCGCCAGCGAGCTATCGGTCAGCGAGACGGCGTTCCTCCTGCCGAGCGGATCGGCCGATCGGCGGGTACGCTACTTCACGCCGAGCGCGGAGGTCGACCTCTGTGGGCACGCCACGATCGGCAGCCACGTCTATCTCGGCGAGCGCGGCGTCCTCCCGCCGGGCGAACACGAATTGGAGACGAACGTCGGCGTCCTCGACATCGAGGTCACCGACGAGGGCGTCGTCTGGATGCGACAGGACAGCCCGACGGTCCGCAACGTCGATCTGGACTACGATCGGGTCGCCGACGCGCTGGGGATCGACGGCGTCGCGCTGCGCGAACTCGAACGCGATCTGCCGTTTGCGGTCGCCTCGACCGGCTTGCCCGTCCTCGTCGTGCCGGCGACCTATCTCCGGCAGGTCACGAACGCCGACCCGGATCAGGCGGCGATCGAAGCGCTGTGCGACGAGGTCGGCGCGGCCGGGCTCTACCTGTTCACGTTCGACGCGCTGGCGCCCGACGCGACCCTTCACGGCCGGATGTTCGCGCCGAGCGTCGGCATCCCCGAGGATCCCGTCACCGGCACCGCCGCCGGCGCGACCGGGGCGTATCTGCGACAGACCGGCGCGTTCGGCAGCGACCTCCCCGAGGAGATGCGCTTCGAGCAGGGTCACGTGCTCGACCGCCCCGGAGAGATGCGCGTGCGCGTCGGCGATGAGATTCGCGTCGGCGGGACCGGCGTGACGAGCATGGAGGGGCGGCTGACCGTTCCCGAGATCGAGGAGGACGAAATCGTCGAAGCGTGACGCCGCCGCGGCCGTAGCGACAGCTACTGAGACGTGTTCGACGGCCGGCCGCCGGACTGGCCGCCGCGACTTCCATCGGCGGCGTCGTTGCTGGAGGCCGATCGGCCGGACGCGTTCGATTGGCTGGTTTCGGATACGCTCGTTCCGGACGCCGACCGATCGCTGCTGGACGCCGTTCCGTCACTGGATGCTGCTCCGTCGTCGACTCCCGAGCGGCCCGACGCCGCGGCGTCGTGGGCACTGACTTCGAGCGCCTCGGCGTGTTCCTCGCGGCTCAGACGACTGACCTGCCGGCGAGTCGTCTCGACATCGGCGTGGAGGTCCGAGAGCTGGTCGTCCAGCGCCGCCAGAATCTCGCTTTTGACCGTCTGCGTGTCGAACCGATCGGCCATCTCGCTCTCGGTCGCCTCGGTCAGGGTCTTGTAGAACGCCGCGGTCTTGCCGACCTGCCAGACGAACAGTCCCAGTAGCACGAGCGCGGCGCCGGGGATCGGTCGGGCGGCGCCGACCGCGCCCGAGAGCGTGCTCGCAGATGCGAACTCCATCGCCGAGGAGATGCTCAGGAGGTACGCGACGACCTCGTAGAGCCCGACCCAGACGCCCGCGAGCGCGATCGCGGCGCCGACGAGAAACGACAGCAGCGCGAGCCCGCGGTAGTACAGCGCCCATCGCAACGAGGTTGCCAGTTTCATGCTCGATGCAGTGGTGTTCGTGTCCGATAAATGTGGGTGCCGGTGCTGGATCGCGCAACGGCCACGACCGGCGCCGAGATCGCAACGATCCGGAACTGGAGAGACGGCGAGTTTACTCGAATATGTGTTCGGATTTTGCATGATTGTTCGCAAAGTTCTTAACCGGCGTCGTGGATCGGTCACACACAGATGGCAGTACTCTGGCTGGACGAGATCGGGGCCGACGACGTCGACATCGTCGGCGGAAAGGGTGCGTCGCTGGGGGAACTGACGGGCGCGGGCCTGCCGGTCCCGTCGGGATTTGTGGTCGAAGCGGCCGCCTATCGGTCGTTTCTCGAAGCGACCGGGATCGACGACGAACTGTTTTCGGTTGTCGATGTCGACGTGGAGGACTCGGCGGCGTTGTCGTCGGCCGCCGAGCGCGCGCAAGAGCTGATTCTGGACGCTCCGATACCGGCCGAGGTCGAAGCCGAAATCACCGAGGCCTACGAGTCGCTGGGCGACGGCGACGCGTTCGTCGCCGTTCGCTCCTCCGCGACCGCCGAAGACCTGCCCGACGCGAGTTTTGCGGGTCAACAGGAGACGTTCCTCAACGTCACTGGCGAGGACCTGCTCGACCGCGTCCGTGAGTGCTGGGCGTCGCTGTTCACCCAACGAGCGATTTACTACCGGCAGAAACAGGGGTTCGACCACAGCGTCGTCGACATCGCGGTCGTCGTCCAGCGGATGGTCGACGCCGAGCGCAGCGGCGTCATGTTCACCAGCCACCCCTCGACCGGCGACCCGCGCATGATCGTCGAAGCCGCGTGGGGGCTCGGCGAGGCCGTCGTCTCCGGGTCGGTGTCGCCGGACAACTACATCGTCGATCGGCAAAACGGGAGCGTCGAACAAGTCACCGTCGCCGACAAGAAAGTGATGCACGAGAAAGACGCCGAGACGGGCGAGACGGTCGAACGGCCCGTCCCCGAGGACCGCCGGGAGGAGCGCGTTCTCACCGACGAGCACCTGTCGGCGCTGATCGAACTCGGCGAGGCCGTCGAGGAGCACTACGGGACGCCCCAAGACGTCGAGTGGGCGATGGTCGAGGGCGAGATTCACATGCTCCAGTCGCGGCCGATCACGACGATCGACGACGCCGGCGGCGCCGACGATTCGGCGCCCGCCAGCGCGCTCGACGACATGAGTCTCGACGGGAAACAAGACAGCGCAGCCGACGGCGGCGCAGTCACCGAGCAGTCGGGCGGTGACGACGCCACCGGCGAACACCTGCTGTCGGGACTCGGCTCCAGTCCCGGCACGGTAAGCGGGGCGGTCCGGCTCGTTGGCAAACTCGACGAGCTGGACAAGGTCGGCGAGGGCGACGTGATCGTCACCGAGATGACGACGCCGGACATGGTGCCGGCGATGAAACGTGCCGCCGGAATCGTCACCGACGAAGGCGGAATGACCAGCCACGCCGCCATCGTCTCTCGTGAGCTGGGCGTCCCGGCGGTCGTCGGTACTGGCGGGGCGACGACGGCGCTCGACGACGGGCAGGTCGTGACGATCGACGGCGAGAAAGGCACCGTCGTGGAAGGTCGTGAAACGACCAGCGAGGAGCCCGAACCCGTCGAGGACGCGCGTCCGTCGACGCCGGTCAAGCCAATGACGGCCACCGAGGTCAAGGTCAACGTCTCGATCCCCGAGGCCGCCGAGCGCGCCGCGGCGACCGGCGCCGACGGCGTCGGCCTGCTCCGGATCGAGCACATGGTGCTGTCGCTGGACAAGACGCCCGAGCGCTACGTCAGCGAGCACGGCGAGCGCGCGTACATCGACGAACTGGTCGACGGCATCCGGACGGTGGCCGACGAGTTCTACCCGCGGCCGGTGCGGGTGCGCACGCTCGACGCCCCGACCGACGAGTTCCGCGAGTTAGAGGGCGGCGAGGACGAACCCGACGAGCACAACCCGATGCTCGGCTACCGCGGCATCCGCCGAAGCCTCGATCGCCCCGACGTGTTTGGGTACGAGCTCGCCGCGTTCCGTCGCCTGTTCGAGATGGGCTACGACAACATCGAGATCATGTTCCCGCTGGTCAACGACGCCGAGGACGTGCTGCGGGCCCGGCGGCTGATGGAAGACGCCGGCATCGACCCGGACAAGCGCTCGTGGGGCGTGATGATCGAGACGCCAGCCAGCGCGCTGGGCGTCGAGTCAATGGCCGAAGCCGGTATCGACTTCGCCTCGTTCGGGACGAACGATCTCACCCAGTACACGCTGGCGGTGGATCGCAACAACGGCGCCGTCGCGGATCGGTTCGACGAACTCCACCCGGCCGTGCTCGAACTGATCTCGACGACGATCGAGACCTGCCGCGAGCACGACATCGACACGAGCATCTGCGGACAGGCCGGCTCGAAGCCCGACATGGTCGACGCGCTGGTCAACGAAGGAATCACCTCGATCAGCGCCAACGTCGACGCAGTCCGCGACGTTCAGCACGAGGTCAAGCGCGTCGAGCAACGTTTGATGCTCGAATCGGTGCGCTGATCGGACGCCGCCATCACGCTTTTTACTGTGCCAGCCGGGTACACCCATGTGACCGACCACGAACCTAACGAGTACGTCATCGAACAGGTGGAACGCGAAGGCGAGTCGCTGCTGGTCGGCGAGTTCCTGCAGTACATCGAGCGCTACGACGACGACGCCGAACGCGGCGTCAGCGACGAGCTACTCGATGCCTACGTCGAGACGCTCAGAGAGGAGGACTTCTTCGTCCGCGGGCCGAGCAAGCCCCGCGAGCAGATCGACGAGCGCACGACCGACAGCGAGACGTGGGTCGAGCAGGACGCGTTCTACGAGGTCGGCGACGGTCACGTGAGCAACTTCCCGGAACACTGGCACGACCAACTCGGCGGCGAGGACGACCTTCGCGCGTTCGTCCGGGTAATGACCGAGGACATCGAGAGCGCCGAGGAGGGCACCGACAGAGGCGGGCAGGGAACGGGCGTCCCCGAACCGCTGCTACTCGACGCCGCCGCCATCATCGGCGCGTTCAGCCGAGAGGAGGCCACGGCCAAACTAGAGGCCGCACGCGATCGAGGCGAACTCGTCATGGACGCCGACATGAACCGGCAAGGACGCGTCAAGCTCCCCGAGTAACGGCATCGTCCGATCGGATGCTGTACGCTTATTTGTGTTCGACTGAAAAACCGCGCCGATGACTGCACGGAGACGGGATCGAGGGGGACGGCGATGAGCGAGGCGGCGACCGCGTTCGTTCCGGGTCACATCACGGGCTTTTTCACCGTCTGCGAGGACGACGACCCGACGAAGGCGGGATCACAGGGGGCCGGACTGGCGCTGTCCGACGGCGTCGACGTGACGGTGCGACCGACCGAGGAGCGGGCGGTGTATCTCAACGACACCAGCATCGGGGTCGAAGCGGTCGAGCGCGTCCTCGACGCGCTGTCGGTCGATGTGACTGTGACGGCCGAAACCGACCTCCCGCTGGGCTCTGGCTTTGGCGTCTCCGGGGCGCTCGCGCTGGGGACGGCGCTGGCCGCAAACGACGCGCTCGGACTGGCGCTTTCGGAAAACGAACTAGTCACGATCGCACACGGCGCCGAAGTCCAGTCCGGGACGGGACTGGGCGACGTGGTCGCGCAGGCTCGCGGCGGCGTGCCGATCCGGCTGGAACCGGGCGGACCACAGCACAATCTGCTCGACGCCGTTCCAGCGCGCGCACGCGTGGAATACATCACGTTTGGCGAACTGGAGACCGAAGCGGTACTGGGCGGTGAGACCGACCCGATCGACGAGGCCGGCGAGCGCGCTCTCTCGCGGCTCGTCGGCGAGCCGACGCTATCGAGTTTTATCTTCGCGTCGCGGCGATTCGCCCGCGAGGCTGAACTGTTGAGCGAACGAGTCGGTGAAGCGATCGAAGACGTCAGCGACGCCGGCGGACAGGCTTCGATGGCGATGCTCGGCGAGACGGTGTTCGCACTCGGGACGGGACTGTCTGACGCCGGCTACGATCCGGCGGTCTGTGCGACCCACCCGGCCGGCGCGATGTTGGAGTGACGCATATGAATCCTATTTATCCGCTACATCAAATCAAGTAATATAAGGTCATCTCCAGTCAGACTATGATCGGCTCTGAGAGTAATAAGCAGCCATAGACGCCGAGAGTACGGCACTGCATCGGTGTTCTGTCGGACCGACAAACGAGTTTCTGTGCAATTGCCTAGTTATCACGGATAATAATTGCCGGAAGGTTTTTTGATTGGTCACTGAAAGGGTGTATCCAATGGCTATTGATGACGCCGACCAGTCGGGTTCTGGACGATTCGACGGCGCCGATGAGTCGGCCTCTCCCGAGGACGAGGGGGAGTCGTCCGGGGGGTCGGCGCCCGCGAGCGTCGGGGGGTACACGTGGGCGGATTTTATGGAGGAGCACGGATACGGCCACGAGGTATCGACGCTGTATCCCGAACGCCCGGGCGGTGAACGGCTCGGACTCGAGGCCGGTCCCGACGACGAGAACGACGCCGAGCCGGACAAACCGTCCGGCGACGACTGGAACGACGTAGAGTTCGATCCGGTCCCGTATCTCGGATTCAATCCTGACGAGTTAGGCGGGGTGTTCGCGGCCCACGACGAGATCGCCGAGGATGTCGACCGAACGCTCTGGGAGTACATCGATCCCGTGCAGACGCCGTGTGTCAAAGGCGTCTACGAGTGGGAGCATTTCAAACAGGAGTTCTACTACGACGGACGAGGGACCGGCGTCAAAGCACCCCAAGAGGACGGCGAGACGGTTCCCTTCGAGCCCGACGAGCATCTCGGCTTCGAGCCCGACGAGGTCGAGAACAAACTGTTCGAGGGCAACTCCAAGGCCGAAGAACTGGCCGACCTCGTCGAGGAGCGGACGGTCAACGTTCGCGAAGAGATGGACGAAGACGAGTTCTTCTCGACGGTCGACGGCCACACGACGGTCGTCAATCGCTACGACCTCGAGAAGGCCGTCCCGATGGAAAAAAAGACCCACTTCCGCGAGGAGGAACGCTACTGGGTCAACAAGCCCTACGCTTTCGTCGCGCTGTTCCACTCCGAGAAGGAAAACGAGAAAAAGTACTACGTCGTCGAGCCGTACCTCAACGAGATCGAGATCGATCTGCAGGACTTTCTTACGGGGAAGCTACGAACGGCGATCAAGTACGCCGACGAGGAGATCGCAACGGCGGGCGACGAGCACGTCCGTAAGGATGTCATCGAGCGTGAGACCAAGAAACTCCTCCAGCGCTACGATCTCTTTACCGGCTCCAGCGGGGGCGGAACCGACGTGGTCGGCGAGATCAAGAAGCTGCTCGGACGGGAGGTCGACGACGGCGAAGAAGAGGACGGCTCACTCGGCGGCATCGAGGCTCGACCGGAGCCCGCGGTGTTGGAGGACGATCCCGAATCGCTCTCGGAATACCAAGTCGAAAAGCTTCTCTACCTGCTCAAGCGGGACTTCATCGGTTACGAGCGAATCGACGGCATCAAACACGACATCAACGTCGAGGACATCTCGTGTGACGGGTACAACTCGCCCGTCTTCGTCTACCACAGCGACTACGAGCAGATCATCACGAACATCTACCACGACGAGGAAGAACTCGACGACTTCGTCGTCAAACTCGCCCAGCGATCGGGGAAAGGCATCAGCAAGCGCCGGCCGCAGGTCGACGCCACGCTACCGGACGGATCGCGTTCCCAGTTGACCCTCGGACGCGAGGTGTCCGACCACGGGACGAACTACACGATCCGTCAGTTCAAGGACGTCCCCTTCACTCCGATCGACCTAGTCAACTGGAAGACGTTCTCGCTCGACGAGATGGCGTTCCTCTGGCTCTGCATCGAGAACCACAAGAGCCTGATCTTCGCCGGCGGGACGGCATCCGGGAAGACGACCAGCCTGAACGCGGTGTCGCTGTTCATTCCGAGCAACACGAAAATCGTCTCCATCGAGGACACCCGCGAGGTCGAGCTGCCCCAGCGTAACTGGATCGCAAGCGTCACCCGTCCCTCATTCTCTGACGACTCGCAGGGCGACGTCGACGAGTTCGATCTGCTGGAAGCCGCGCTCCGTCAGCGCCCCGACTACATCGTCATGGGCGAGATCCGCGGTGAGGAGGGTCGGACGCTGTTTCAGGTCATGTCGACCGGGCACACCACCTACACGACGTTCCACGCCGACTCCGTCGGCGAGGTGCTCAAGCGGTTCACGACTGCGCCGATCAACGTCTCGAAGACGATGTTCACGGCGCTGGATCTCGTCTCGATCCAGACCCAGACGCGCGTACAGGGCCACAAGGTCCGCCGGAACAAGGTGCTGACCGAGGTCAACCACTACGACGCCGAGAACGACGAGATCAACGTTCAGGACGTGTATCAGTGGCAGGCCGAGACCGACGAGTTCCTGAAGATGGGCGAGTCGAACACCTTAGACGAGATCAAGTTCGACCGCGGGTGGGGTCAAGAACGGCTCGACCGAGAACTCGAAAAGCGCCGGGTGATTCTCGCGTATCTCATCAAGAACGGGCTCAACGAGTACGCGCAGGTCGCCGCGACGATTCAGGCATTCATCAACGATCCCGAGACGATCCTGACGCTGATCGCCAACGGCGTCCTCGAAGAGAGCCTCGAAGACCTCCGGGAGATGGAGAGCGTCCTGATCGACGTGGATCCCGAGAAAGAGGAACTCGTCCCGCGTCCCGACCCCAACGAGGAAGGTCTCAACGAAGTGACCGACATCCTCGAACGTGCCGAGGAGTCGATCCTCCAAGAGTTCAAGGGCAAGACGCCGAGCGGGCTTGCAAGTGCGCTCGACGGCGTCGAGGCGGCCGCCGAACCGGAACTCGACGACGACGGCGGTAGCGAGGAGTTCGACTTCGGCGGCCCGATGCCGGAGGACGACGCGTTCGGTGTCGACGGCGACAGCATCTCCTTTGGCGACGAGGAAGAGGAGATCGAGGAGCCGGACTGGTTCTCCGGGGAGAGCGGCTTCTTCTTCGGCGACGAAGAGGGCGATGCCGACGCGTCGGCCGACGATGTCGCTCCCGAGGCCCGAGATGCGATCGACAACCTCGATACGGACACCGGCGACGACCCGGCGCCGAAGCTGGACGAAGAGACGGCGGCTGCCGACGCCCAGAGCGCCGAGACGCCCGCTATCGAAGCCCCGGACGATACCGGAGCGGAAACGACCGATACAGCGGAAGCTGCAACCGACACGGAGCGCCCGGAAACAGCCGACACGCCTGCTGAACAGATGGCTTCCGAGGGGGCGCCCGAACAGACAACCGCCGAGGAACCGACCGAAAGCGCTGCGGTGGACGCACCGGTCACGCAGGACGGGCCAGCCGAGGACGGAGACGCCGTCGGTGCAGACGCCGCAGCCACCGGAACGGATGCAGACGATACCGCGACGGCCACCGAAACAGAACGCACCGAGGCGACCACCGCCGACGCGGACACAGCGGCATCCTCCGAGGAGGCGGTCAGCCCGCCGGTACCGGACGACGATGCCAGCAGCGAGCAAGCACCAGCAGACGAACCGGCTGAGACGAGCGAAGCGGTCCCGGCGGCGGAGACAGACGAAGCCGAGCCGGCAATAGAGGTAGACGATACTGACTCCGCCGAGCCCGAATCACCCGACGCCTCGGATGCTACTGTGTCCGAGTCCGCCGAAGCGGACGAAGCCGGAACGCAACCGGCAGACGAGCAGCCCACCGAAACGGCCGATACCGGCACGGCCGACACCGACGATAACACCAGGTCGGTGTTCGGCGACCAGCCCGACGACGGCGGCGTCTTCAGCGACGATGCCGAGCCGGACGACGAAGGAGGCTCGCTGTTTGACGACGCCGACGACGGGTTCGGCGGCCCGACGACTGACGACTTCGAGACCGATTCGGACGATCCCTTCGACGGTGCCGCGCCAGCGGATTCGGAAACTGCCGACGAGGGAGTTTCGGCTACAGAGCCGACGCCGGACGCCGATGCGACGGCCGATACCGAGATGGTTCAAGAGGAGACTCCGGAGGCCGACGCTCCGGATATCGATGTGCCCGACCCCGGCGGCACTGAGACGCCGTCGGGCGAGTCCGAATCGGTGCAGCCAGACGCCGATGCCGTGGCTGCCGAGCCAGCGTCCGACACCGACGAGGAGACCGATGAACCAGAGATCGACCCAGCGTCCGAGCAGCCCGAAATCGACGCCGAGCCAAGCCAGTCGGAGGCCGACGAGCGACAGTCGGAGGCCGACGCGTCCGCGGACGACGAGGACGGTGACGCCGACGACGCGACGGCGTCGGTCTTCGACGAAATCGACGGCGACGAGGACGGGACTGTCTTCTCCGACATCGATGAGGACGACGAGGGCGACGACGGCGCCGACAAAGAGATCGAGGGCTTCGAGTACGTCGACTTCGAGCCCGAGGACGGTGATGACTAGCGATGAGTCTGGACACGGCCGGTAACGGTCCGGGCGGAAGCGGGTTCAGCACCGGCGACGGTCTCGGCGACGCCTTTTACCCGCTGTACGACCGGCTGTTCAGCGAGGACAGCGAGTTCGTCAAAGACGTCGAGCGAAAGCTCGCGGAGTCGCGGATGCCGGTTACCGTCGAGATGTATCTCTCGCGGGCGCTGGCGATCGGCGTCATCAGCGGCGGCGTGCTGTGGGCGCTGGGCATGCTGATCGGGTACGCGCTCGCCTCGATCGGGATCTTCAGTAGCACCGAGCCGCTGCTTGGGATGCCGGTCCCCAATCAGGCGGTGCTGGATCTGATCCAACTGGTCAAGATCCCCGCGCTGGTCATCGTGACCGGCCTCGTGTTCGGGGCGATCGGCTTCGGCATCGGCTTCGGAACGCTCGTCGCGGTGCCGTACTCCCGATCGTCGGCGCGGAAACGGGAGATCAACATGCTGTTGCCCGACGCCGTTTCCTTTATGTACGCGCTGTCGATCGGGGGACTCAACCAGCTCGAAATTCTCGAAGCGATGGCGCGGGCCGAAGACACGTACGGCGAGGTGGCCCGCGAGTTCCAGAGCATCGTTCAGGAGACCGAATACTTCGATACGGACTACCGCTCTGCGATCCGGAACCAGTCGATGAACACTCCGAGCGACGAGTTGAGCCAGTTCCTGACGGACATGCTGTCGATCGTCAACAGCGGCGGTGACATGCAGGATTTCCTCGACGACAAGAAAGAAAAGCACATGCGAACCGCCAAACAGCAACAGGAGCTCACGCTGGAGACCTTGGAGCTGTTCGGCGAGATGTACATGACGCTGTCGCTGTTCCCGCTGCTTTTGATCATCATTCTGGTGATCATGCAGATGATGGGCCAGAGCCGGACGGAGATGCTGTACGGCACCGTCTACGGGATGATTCCGCTGACGGGGCTTGGCTTCTTGGTGCTGGTCTCGACCGTCAAAGAAGACGAGGTCGGCGACGGGTTCTTGAACCCGAAGGGGTCGAGCCAGTGGGTGCAGGTGGACAACAACAGCGGCCTGCTCGATCTGGGACTGGTCGAGGAGTACACCGGCGAGTTCAGCGTGTTCGACCGAATCAAGAACCGCGAGGGGACCCGCGAGACGCTCAACGTCTTGCGACGACCACACATCTTCTTCCGGGACAACCCGTTGATGACGTTGGCGCTGACCGTCCCGGCGGCGCTGGTGATCATCTCGACGGCACTCGTCGCCGGGTCAGCGCCGACATCGTTGGCGGGGATGAAAGAAAATCCGGTCTGGGGGACGTTCGTGTACGTCTACCTGCCCTTGTACATCATTCTGATCCCGCTGACGGTGTTCTACGAGTGGAACGTCCACTACCGAAAGCGGGTGCTCTCGGACATCTCCGAGAACCTCCGAAAGCTATCGAGCGCCAACGACACCGGGCTGACGCTGCTGGAGTCGTTCAACACCGTCGCCGAGACGTCCACGGGCAAGCTCGCGACGGAGTTCGAGATGATGTACGCGAAGGTCAACTACGGGATGAACCTCCGAGACGCGCTGGTCGAGTTCAACAACAAGTACCACGTCCCGCGGCTGTCCCGGACGGTCAAGCTGATCAGCAAGGCACAGGAGGCGTCCAGCCAGATCTCGGACGTGCTGACGACCGCCGCGCAGGCCAGCGAAAACCAAGACGACATCGCCCGCGAGCGCAAGTCCCGCACGCGGATGCAGATGGTCATCATCGTGATGACGTACCTGACGCTGCTGGCCGTGATGGCGATCCTCCAGACGCAGTTCCTCGACGTGATGGCCGGCCTGACCGACAGCGCGGGCGGGGGCGGCGGAGGCGGCGGACCCGCGGCGCTCGGGGCAAACGTCGACACGCAGCTGATGTCGATGCTGTTCTTCCACGCGGTGACGATGCAGGCCATCCTCTCGGGGCTGATCAGCGGCTACATCCGGGACGCGGAACTGCTCAGCGGCGGCAAGTTCGTCGTCGTGCTCGTGACCATCGCGCTCGCCGTCTGGGCATTCGTCGGATAACATGATCGGACAGCACTTTCGGATGGACGAGCTGGGCGGCGACGAGCGGGGCCAGACCGTGCAGGACTTCGCGGTCGGCATCAGCATCTTCCTGCTGGTCGTCGGCGCGGTGTTCCTGCTGTACCCCTCGCTGTTTACCCCCTACGAGCAGGCGATCGCCGACGAGAGTCCCGACAGTCAGGCGGATCGGATCGCCATGCTGGTCGCGGACAACGTCTCCGGCGACGAGGCGACCAACGAACTGACCGACGAGGAGATGTCGTACTGGCTCGACGCCGACGCCGACGCACTCCGGGAGGCCGTCGGCGTCTCCTCGTCGACGCACGTCAACATGACCGTGACGACGCTCGGGACCGACGAGGAGACGCCGATCGAATACGACGGAGCGGCTGCGGCAGCCGGTCCGGACGCGGTCGGACAGGATGCCTCTGTCGCGGCGCGAATCGTGACGACAAACGACGACGAGTGCGAGCCGGCCTGCCGGCTCGTCGTGAGGGTGTGGTGACGATGCGAGGCAGCGACGACCGCGGACAGGCCTACACGCTCGAAGGAATCATCGGCGCGATGGTCCTGTTGACCGCCGTGTTGATGGCGCTGAACTCGGCCGTGTTGCTTCCCTCGACCTCGGGGACGATCGACAGAGGCGTTCAGTCCGACGTTGGCCAGCAGGCGACGGACGTGCTCAAGATTGCCGACGAGCAGGGAAGCCTCTCCGAGACGCTCCGGTGCTGGGACACGACGAACGCGAGCTTCTACGGTGCGAACGGCGCCGACGGAACCTACGGCTACAGCAATCCGATGGACAACTCGCTGGGGACGATGCTCAACAAGACGTTCTCGGAGCGGTTCAACAGCTACAGTCTTCGAGCGAGCTATCGAACGGCCAGCGGCGTCGACGGCCGGGGGCTCGACATCGTCGAGCAGGGCAACGCGCTTCGGAAGTCGATCACCGTCACCCACACCGTCACGCTGTACGAGGATCAGAACCTGACGGCCTCGTGCAACGGCGGCGACGCCGACACCGGAGAAGGACTCCGGGAGGCGTACTACGGTGGCGACGGCACCCACGACCGGGAGGACGGCGACTACCCGATCCCGCCCGCAGCGCCCGAATCGAGTAATATCTACAACGTCGTCGAGGTGCGGCTGACGATTATCTGGTGAACTATGACAGGAACACGCTCCGATCGCGGCCAACTCGTCCTCGCGGGCGCGGTGTCGTTCGCGCTGATACTCATCGCTATCGCCATCGTGTTCTCGACGACGCTGTTTACCGCCAGCGTGGGGTCGAGCGGCACCGTCGAAGCGGTGTCGGACGGGCGCGGCGTCGAGCAGTCGGTCGAAAACACGACAGTTGAACTGCTCGAATGGGTCAACGACGACGTCGAAGCGAACAACGAGACCGCATTCAAAAATAACGTCTCGACGTACGGACAGCTGCTAGCGGAGAGCAACGCCGCGTCGGGGACGACGTTCGTCGGCATCGAGGTTACGAACACCTCGGCGTACGACGAATCAGACCCAGACGAGATTACGTGGGCGGAGGTCCGCATCGTCTACGAGACACCGTCGGTCCAACGAGAGAGCACAATCAACGTGAGCGCACCATGAGCGGGAAACGTTCGTTCAGCACCGACAGACGCGGCGTCTCGACGGCGCTGACCCACGTGCTGACTATCGGCATCACGACGATCCTGATCTCGGGACTGTTCATCGGCACCACGACGCTGCTCGAAAGTCAGAAAGACCGAGCGGCCTATCAGGAGATGGAGACCATCGGCGACCGGCTCGCGGCCGAGATCACCGCCGCCGATCAGGCGGCCGAGACGCCGTCGACGGGGCAGTCGACCGTCGTCGTCGACCATCCAAGCACCGTCGCCGGAAGCTCCTATCGCGTCCGACTCGCCAGCGATCCGGCCGTCTGTGATACGTGGGCACCAGACACCTGTCTGATACTCTCAGCGAGCCAAACGTCACAGGACGTAGAAGTCCCACTCCAGACATCGAACGCGATCTCCGAGACATCGGTTACCGGTGGGCGCGTTCGGATCACGTACAACCAGAGCGGGAGCCAACGGCTCACGCTGGAGGCAGCATGATCGGACCGGACCGCGAACAGGAGACGGCCGCCGATCGAGCAGTCAGCGACGTACTGGCGTTCACGCTGGTGTTCTCGATCATCATCACCTCGGTCGGACTCGTCTACGTGTTCGGGATGGGCGCGCTCGGTGACGCACAGGTCAGCGAGCAGAACCGAAACGCCGAGCGAGCGTTCGAGACGATCACCGTCAGCTTCAACGATCTGCAGGACGGCCGCGGAGAAGAGCGACTGAGCCAACTCAATCCGCGGGGAGGACGGATCAGCGTCGAGGAGTCTCCCACAGTGACAATCAGCGCCGGCGGGAGTGCGATCGTCGACGCCGACGGCGATCCGATCGCTGATCGCGCCGTCGGCTCGCTCAACTACGCTCACGAGGGAACGACGATCAGCTACGAACTCGGCGCGGCGTTCCGTGCGGACGAGGGCAACAGCGTGTTGATCCGGCCGCCCGAGTTCGTCTGTACGACCTCCGGAAGTGGATCGGATCGGGCCGTCCTCTCGTATCCGAATCTGGCGTCGACACAGCCGTCGTCAGTGTCGACGTCCTCGACGCTGCGCATTCGGGCGACCAGTGCCCCCGCAGTCGTGACTCGCTCGACGGCGAGCGACTTGACGATCGAAATCGAGGATTCGACCCACGCGGACGCTTGGGCGAGATATTTCGAGGACAACGGCTGGACTGACGTCGACGGTCCGTCCGGTAGTACAGGCGATGTCGAAGCGACGTGCGATACCGACGTGACGTACGTTCGCGAGACGGGAGTAGAAGTAGATCTACTGTAGCCGACGCTAGATTGCTTTTTCGGCTTCTGTCTGGACGAGGTAGGCCCGGTCGTCGCTGTACTCGCCGACCTCGTCGAGCGCGTCTTCGGTGCCGATCTGGACGAGCGCCCACGCGGCGCTGGCGCGAACGGTGTCGGAGTCGTCGTCTTCGAGCACGTCCGCCAACGGAGCGACTGCGCGGGTGTCGCCGATCATCCCGAGCGCGCGGGCCGCGCGGCTGCGGATCGACTCGTTGTCGGAGTCGAGTTTGTCGGCGACATCTTGGGTCGTCTCGTCGCTGCCGATCTCGCCCAGCGCCTTGAGAACGACCTTCTGGAGGCCGGGGTTGCCGTCGCCCTCGATGTACTCGACGAGCATGTCGGTCGGCTCGTCGCTGCCGATCTTGCCGAGGATCTGGATGGCGTCCTGATCGCGCTTCTGGGCGCGCTCCATCATCGGCTCGACGGCCTCCTCGGGGCCCATCCGACGGAGGGATTCGAGGCAGTGTTCCTCCATGAAATCGGAATCGAGCATGTCGAGCGCGAGCAGGATCTTGTCGACCTCCCCGCGCTTCTCGAACACCTTCAGGGCGTGCCACTCGGGTGGGTAGTCCTTGCGGTGGTCGAGCACGTCGTAGAACCCGTGGTGGTCGAGCTTCTCTCGAACCGAGAGGTCGCTCCACGTTTCTGCGTCCTCGACATCGGCGACCAGCGCTTCGGCGTCGTCGAGCAGCGCGTCGATCGTCTCGGCGTCGTCGTCGGGATCGAGCGCGGCGTCCTCGATGCCCTCTATCGCCGATTCGAGGGCAGCAGTCAGATCTTCGGTCTCCTCGCCGGCACGCTCGACGGACTGATCGAGCTGCTCGCCGGCGGCATCGAGAAAGTCGTCGACCGCGGTCGCCAGCTCAGCGGCGCCGGTCTCGGTCCACTCGCTGCTCTCGATCTCGTCGATGGCCGATTCGATCTCGGCGACGACATCCTCGTCGTAGGGGCCGCGGGCTTCTTCGAGCTGGTCTGCGAGATCGTCCTTCTCGGACTCGATCTCCTCTTCGGGCGGCTCCTCGTCCTCGTCGTCGGGCTCGGGAAGGTCGGCCGCTTCGAGGTCTGTCTCCAGCGCCTCGATCTCGGTTTCGACCTCGTCGAGGTCGGCTTCCGTCTCGGCATCGTCGAGCTGGGACTCGATCGCTTCGAGGCGCTCGCGAAGCGACTCGACGGTGATCTCTTCGTCGGCGCCGCCGTCTTGGGCGTCGCCGCTCTCCTCGTCGCTCATGCGGACACCTCCGGGAGCGCGCCGTCGGCTCCCGTTCGGGACGTCACGCCGCGCGGACTCGTGACCGAACTCATATACACGAACCTGTGTGTGTACGCCCCCTAAGCGTTTCCTTTCGACCCCACCAGCGGCGGGTCGGGAAGGCCGTCGCGCCAGTAGAATCGCGGGCCCAGTGTGAGGTACGCAAGCGCCAGCAGTAACAGCGCGAACGGGAACGAGCGGTTCGCCCACATCGGCAGCAAGACCGCGAGCGAGTGGGTGACGCCCATGATGAACGCGTCGCGGGCCAGCAGATCGGGGTATTCGATGGGCGAAACCATCAGGTAACAAAAGGCCGCGGTCACGGCGATCAGCACGCTCGGATCGGTCATCCCCGAGAGAACGGCCGCACTGAGGATCGTCGCGGCCAGCGTGGTTGGGACGCCCTCGGTGTACTCGTCGCGGGTGTCGTAGGCGGTGTACATCCCCAGTCGCAGCACGGCCATCGCGACGAACAGCGCGGGGACGCCGAGGAGCAGCGCTGCTCGTGGAGTTGCAGACGGGACGGCCACCGACCAGCCCTCCTGAACAGTAACGAACACCAGCACCGCCGGCGCCACCGCGAACGACGCGACATCGGCGAGCGAGTCGAGATACGGACCGGCGGCCGAGCTGCCGACGTGGCGCGCGACGACGCCGTCGAGTCCGTCGGCGACGGCCGCGAGCAACAGCAGTCGCGCACCCAGTTCGACATCCTCGGCGGTGATGACGACGGCGAGAAAGCCAAGCGCCGCGTTGGCGACGGTCACTGCGTCGGCGAGACTCACCCGGCCGACGAACCGTGGCTGCATGTGGTTCGGGAATGCCCAGGCGGGACTTACGTCTTTACATTCCTCGTGATCGAATCGCGGGGCATATAGTTCCGCGTTCCCGAGTTAGAGGCATGGAGCGTCGCGCGTACCTAGCCGCAGTCGGGAGCGCAACCGCAGTGGGACTGTCAGGCTGTACCGTCCTCGGGTTCGGGACCGACGGCGGCGGCGACTACGACATCGGCATGAGCGCGAACGCGTTCCGGCCGGACACCTACGAGGTGAGCGTCGGTGACACCGTCGTCTGGCGGAACACCAGTTCTCGCGGTCACTCGATCACGGCGTACGAGGACAACATACCCGAGGACGCCGAGTACTTCGCATCGGGCGGTCACGAGAGCCAGTCGGCCGCCGAGGACGCTTGGACGAACAGCCGCGACGGCAACATCCAGCGAGGCGACACGTTCGAGCACACCTTCGAGGTGCCGGGTGAGTACGGCTATTACTGTATTCCTCACGTCCCGCAGGGAATGGACGGGACGATCGTCGTCACCGAGTAACTCCGGACCGCAAATTTTCGCCCGGCAACTTCGGCGTCGCCACTGGCGAGGCGAGCGCTCGAAAAAGATCGGATCTGGGCTGTCGCTTAGACCTCGACGTCGTCGTCGACGTCGACGGAGGTCTCCTCTTCGGCGGCGACCTCCTCGGGTCGGGCTTCCAGCGTCGTCTTCTGGATCTCGACGCGGCGCAGCGGGTAGATCTCCTTGGCCTCGCCGTAGATCGCGCTGGAGAGGCGGCCGTCGACGATGCTGTCGATCAGCTGCTCGAAGGAGCGGTCCTCGGCGGACTCCTCGACCAGATCGATCATCGTGCGGCGGATCGCCTTCTCCTGGCTGGCGTCTGCCTTCTTGGTCGTGAAGGCGACGGGCTGGACCTGGACGCGGTAGTCGTCGGTCGTCAGCACCGTGACGTAGGCCTCGACCTTCGAGGCGCCTCGGCGGACGAGGCTGCGGAGGTAGTCGCGGGTGAGTTCGTGCTTGATGAACTCGGTGTAGGCCGCGTCGCTCCCGACGTCGTTGATCTTGAACGTCAGCTTGGTGTTGTTCTCGCTGGCCTCGCTACGGAGCTCGCCCAGCGTGGTCTCGATCGTGCGACCGTAGACCTTGTCCGGTTCGTCAGCGGGGGTCTCGCCCAGCTCCTCGCGGTCGAACTGCTCGGGAGCGTGGATAGTGTACCACCGCTTTTCCTGTGCCTGCTTCGATACGGATCGTTCGCTCATGGTTGTGTGTTGGTGTGTCGGTTGGCGTGCTGTGCGACTCGTCGCGCCACGGCTACGTTGACCACGTAGTCGTCGACGCTGGTCCTGAGTCCGCCGGTCGTCTCGCGCTCGATCGTCGTGACGACGGCCCCGTCGGCGTCGGACGAAGAATCCGTTTCCTCGTCCGTCTGCTCGACGCGCGTGTCCATCTCGTCGGTGTTGTCCGGTCGGATGGCGCGTGCGATCACCGTCGGATCGTCGAGTTCGGTTCGGATCGTCGCCCGTCTCATAGTGACCCCCGGAACGCGGCGATAAACGCCTTTGTGTCGCCCTCGAACCGGGCGTAGCCTCGCGTCGCGTCGCCGGCTGCTTCGCCGCCGACCTCGTCGACGGCTGCGGCGAGCGCGGCGGCCACGTCCGAATCGCCGGTGGCCGCGACGGCGGCCTCGTCGTTCGAGACGGCCATCGCAACCGGTTCGGGCGACCGGAAGTCGCGCAGGAGGCGTGCGATCGTCCTGACGGGGGCGTTCTCCCGCGACGCGTCGTTCACGTCGGCGGCGTCCACGCGCGCGACGAACAGGCCGTCGTACCGGCCGGTCGTCGCCTCGCGCACGCTTCGATGCGCGTTCGCGGCGCGAGCGCGCCAGGTGTCGAGCGCATCCGTGCGGGCGTCGTGGCCCAACGCGAGCGCGACGCCGGTGCCGGGCGCGTCGGCGGCGACGGCGTCGAGCACGTCGGCGTACCCCTCGACGGTCTCGAAGGGCGCGCTCTCGGGTGCCGCGTGGGGTCGGAGCGCGCGCTCGACCGCGTCGGCGGCGCGTTCGGGCGCCGCGTCGGTCTCTGTCGCGTCCAGCGCGAACAGCGACGCCACGCGTCGGCGGGCATCCTCGTCGAGTTCGGCGGGAAGCCCGAGTTCGGCGAGCGTCGCCTGCGCCGGTCCCGGATCGCCCGAGAACGACGCGTGGGCAAGCGTGGTATGGGCCAGCCCGTCCGCGAGATCGGCAGTCGGCGTCCCGACGCCGGGCCGTCGCTCGACGCCGGCGTCGCGCGCGGCATCGAGCACCGGTCCGGTCTCGCCCGCGCCGGGCGTCTCGCCCGCTGCGATCACGCCGGCAAGCGCGAGCACGGGATCGGGGTCGGCACCGAGTTCCCGCGCGGTCTCGAAGGCCGAGCGGCTCGCCGGACGGTCTGTACCGGGAAGCGAAAGCGCATCGGCACGCTCGACAGCGGTCGGCGCGAGGCCGATCGTCAGCGCCGTCGCGTCACCGTCGCCCGCTTCTATCCGGGCGTCGCTCTCGGAAGCGGTCTCGACGACGGCGACCTGAAACGGCCGCCCGATGTCGTCGAGCGCTCGCGCGAGGACGCCTGCG
Organism: Natronoarchaeum philippinense; assembly: GCF_900215575.1. Classification (NCBI taxonomy): domain Archaea; kingdom Methanobacteriati; phylum Methanobacteriota; class Halobacteria; order Halobacteriales; family Natronoarchaeaceae; genus Natronoarchaeum; species Natronoarchaeum philippinense. Next base: position 698,283 of record NZ_OBEJ01000002.1, read on the forward strand.
GCGGCCAGCGCGTCACCGTCGGCGCTCGCGAAGAGCCGAACGAACGGCGCGTCGCGGAGCGCGGCGGCGACGTCACTGACCGCGGGGGCGTCGAGGTCGGTACGACCGGCGGCGGACATTGGACTCTACAGGAGCTCCTTGGCTCGCTCGTAGGTGTACTTGAAGTCCTCGTCGAGGGCGTCGCCGCGGTAGTAATCGACCAGACGGCGGACCTTCGACTCGGTGTTCTGCAGGGCGCGCTTGTTCTGGTGGTCCTGAGGGTTCTCGTCGACGTGCTCGTTCAGGCGCACCGCGCGAGCGAGCAGGTTGCGCAGGTCCTCCGGCAGGTCGTTGCCGGCGTCGTTGTCGTCGAGAATCTCGGTGACCTTCTTCCCGGTTGCCAGCTTGACGTCCGGGACGGGCGTGCCTTTGACACCCTCGTCACGGAGCTTCTGCCCGATCTGGCTCGGGTCGTGGCCCTGTTCTGCAAGTTCGACGACGCGCTCTTCGACGGCGTCGTCGTCGACGTCGCTCCACTCCGGCGGCTCGTCTGCCGTGGGGTTGTCCGATCCGGACGACCCGCGACGGCCAGTATGCATTCGTGCCATGGTTTGAGGATAGGAACCGCACAGACCGCAGACGTAGTCCGGTCTCTATGGACCGGGCGCACTTCCGCAATCCCGAGCCGGGAGAAATCCCCGGCGAGTCAGATTTACGGCCGTGCTGTTCCCGACGGAGACTTGCGCGGACGCCGACTAAAGGATTTCGTAACGCTCGGCGTGCGACGCCGTCGTCAGGGCATGAGACGCGTTCTCGACCATCACTCGCCGTCTCAGTGTGTCACTCGATGACGTCCCGTCGTCTATTTCGAGGGGTTTATACCGGAGCGGCAGGTATCGACTACTGCGTTCGAGGGCTCGTAGATCAGCGGTAGATCATCCCCCTGGCACGGGGAAGGCCTCGGGTTCAAATCCCGACGAGTCCACTTCCTTCGCTCACTACGTTCGCTCAGTCGTGGACTCGTCGACCCTCGCGAATCCTTCGGATTCGCTCAGTCCCGACGAGTCCACATCGGATTTTTGACGGCCGATTCGGTTAGTGCCGCAGATCGGCTGCTGGCGCACGCCCGACCAACGACGCAATCCCGTGTCGGCGTCCTCAACGGTTCGGACCGACATCCTTGCCGAGCACCTTCGCCGCCGTCAGAATCGGGTCCCACGTGGTGTTGAACGGGGGCGCGTAGGCGAGATCGTAGTCAGAGAGGTCGTCGACGGTCGCACCTTCGGTTACCGCGGCGACGAGAGCGTGACTCCGATGGACGGCGCCCTCGCCGTACTCGGAGACGAGGCTGCCGCCGAGGACGCGCCCGGAGTCGCGGTCGGCGGTCAGCGTCACGGTGACGGTCCCGCCGTCGGGGTAGTAGCCCGCCCGGGACTTGGCGTCGATCGTCTTCGAGACTGGGTCGAAGCCCGCGTCTCGGGCTTCAGATTCGTCGAGGAGCCCAGTGCGTGCCGCCTCGACCTCGAACGCCTTGACCGCGGCCGTTCCCGCGACGCCGCCGCCCTCCGTCGGCGTCCCGGCGACCGTCTGGCCGATCGCTCTGCCGTGTCGGTTGGCGGTCAGCGCAAGCGGCACGTAGGTCGGATCGTCGGTGACGACGTGGCCGGCCTCGGCGCAGTCGCCGGCCGCGTAGATGTCATCCACGTTCGTCTCGCGGTACGCGTCGGCGGCGATGGCGCCCGTTTCGCCGAGTTCGACACCGGCGTCCTCGGCGAGGTCCGTCCGCGGCCGGACGCCAGTCCCGACCAGCACCATGTCGACGGGAACCCGCTCGTCGGTCGTCGCAATGGCTTCGACGCGATCGCCGCCGTCGAGCGATTCGACCTCGGCGCCGAGGTGAACCGAGACGGTCTGGTCGGCCAGGTGATCGAGCACGCGCTCGCTGGTCGCGTCGCTGAACTGCTTGAGGACGCGGTCGCCGCGCTGGAACAGATGCACTTCGAAGTCGTTGGCAGCCAGCGCTTCGGCCATCTCGACGCCGATGTAGCCGCCGCCGACGATCCCCACCGGGCCGTTGCAGGTTTCGAGAAACTGACAGGCCGGCCCGCGATCGGGCTGTTGGAGTTCTTCCTCGGTCCGCGCCCGGCTGACGTACTCCCGGAGCTCCTTGCCGTCGGACATCGAGCCGAGCGTGAACACGCCCTCGCGGTCGAGCCCGTCGATGGGTGGTGTGACGGCTGCCGCGCCGGTTGCGATGAGCAGGTGATCGTACTCGACGACGACCTCGCCGTCGTCGTTGCGAGCGGTGACGGTCCGGTCGTCGGGGTCGATATCGACGACGTCGTGGCCCGTCCGCAGGTCGATGTCGCGCTCCTCGCGGAACTCCTCGGGCGTGACCGAGACGAGCGAGTCGAGCGAGTCGATCTCGCCTTTGACGTAGTAGGGCAGGCCGCAGGCGCCGTAGGACACCCACTGCCCGCGCTCGAAGACGACGACCTCGAGGGAGGGATCGTCCCGCTTTGCTTTGCTCGCGGCCGACATCCCGGCGGCGTCACCGCCGACGACGACGAAGGTGGACATGGTCAGAACTGGTCGGCAGCGCTGATAAAACCGTCCCGGGAGTGTGCGGAGGTTGCAGCCGTGATCGTGGCGTCCGTGACTCGCCCGCGACCGGTGTGTTTTTCGCCGGGGCGTCCGACCGTCCGGGCATGGACGACTCCGAGGCGCCGGAAATCCTCCTGACCAACGACGACGGGATCGGGAGCGCCGGAATCGGCGCGCTCCACGACGCCTTAGACGAAATCGGGAACGTGACTGTCGTCGCGCCCGCGGACGACCAGAGTGCTGTCGGCCGGGCCATGTCGACGGAAGTCGGGATCGAGGAACACGAACGCGGCTACGCCATCGCGGGGACGCCGTCAGATTGCGTGGTCGCCGGGCTGGAAGCCATCGGCCCGTATCCCGACCTCGTCGTGTCGGGCTGCAACCGCGGCGCGAACCTCGGCGAGTACGTGCTCGGGCGCTCGGGGACGGTCAGCGCCGCAGTCGAGGCGGCCTTCTTCGGCATCCCGTCGATCGCCGTCTCGCTGTACGTGCCGACCGGCGATATGGAGTTTCACGAGATCGAAACCGACCGCGAGGACTACGCCGAGGCGGTCCGAGCGACGGAGTACCTCGTCGAGCACGCCACCGACGCCGGCGTCTTCGAGCAGGCCGATTACCTCAACGTGAACGCGCCGCTGCCCGGCGACGAGCCGGCGCCGATGACAGTCACGCGACCCTCCCACGTCTACGACATGGACGCGACCCACAACGGCGACACGATCACCCTCCACGACCGCATCTGGGACCGGATGGCCGAGGGAGATATCGAGGATCCGGAGGGGACCGACCGCCGCGCGGTCGTCGACGGGCGCGTGAGCGTCTCGCCGCTGACCGCGCCACACACCACCGAGCACCACGAAGCGCTCGATGAGATCGTCGAGTCGTACCCCGATCGCTGAACGGACGCAAACACCGCCGAGTGTCGGCTACTCTCTATCAGCGTCCGGCGCGTCGTTTTCTTCAGAGCCGCCGCCCACAGCGTCGCCCACGTCGAACTCGTCGATCCCACCGCCATCGTCGTCGAGACCGTCGAACACCTCAGCCCCCTCGGGTCGCCGCGAGACGCCGGGGCTGTCCGATCGGTCGGGACGGGCCGATCCGTCCGGCCGGTCGGACCGGTTCGGACGCCGTCCCGGCGGGGGCGCGTCGGGATCGCCGCCGGTTCCCGATTCCGGCCGCGGGACGAACTTCCCGCGGCGACTCGCCGCGCGCTGGTCGCCGACCGCCTGCGCTCGCGTCGCGGCGTCCCACTCCTCGAAGAAGCCGTGATCGCGCATCGTCGCCATCCCGGCGATCGCCGCCCGGAGGTTGATGCCGATCAGCGGAATGTCGGCGACGGTGACGATCACGTCGGCCTGCAGCATCGCGCCGTCCCGGAGGAGCACGTCGAGCAGGTCGACCACCGCGTCGTCGTCGCGGCTCGGTTCCACGCAGGGTCACCTCGTCCCCTCGTCGTGCGGATCTTCGGCGTCGTCGGGAGATTCGGCGGCGAACTCCGGGGCGAACGTGTAGGGCGGCCACGGACCGGTGAACTCGATCTCGACACCGGGGTTGGCGGCGACCTCGTCGAGCGCTGCGCCCAGCGCGTCGACCTCGGCGTCGCGGGCAAGCGCGGCGACGCGCTGGGCCGGCTGCTCGGCGGCGTCGACGCCGTCGAGCGTCGCGCGGCGGCGACCGAGCACCTCCGCTCGCTCGACGTGGGGGGCGATTCGACGCCGAAGCGCTTCGAGCAGTTCCTGTCGGTGTTCGCGGAGCCGTTTGCGCAGTTGCTGGTCGTACTGTTTCTCCAGCAAGAACGATGTGCCGGCGTCGGCCTGCTCGGTTCGAGCGCGCAGCGACCGGAGCTCCTCGTCTTCGGCAGCAAGCTCGTCGCCGAGCCGTTCTTCGTCGAGGTTCAGCGAGATGCGGTACTCCCAGCGGTTCGAGAGTTCGTCGAGATGCACGCGAGCGTCGGCTCGGACCTCGTCGAGCCACTGGCGGACCGTCCCGTCGTCGCCGGGCAGAATCGTGTGAAAGCGAAACGGGATCGGCGTGCCGAAGGCCTCGCCAGCCTCGTCGACGACACGCTGGTGGGCGAGCAGCCATCGCCTGACCTGCCGGGGATTGTCCGAATCGTACGTCGATTCGCAAGTGTGGACGACCGCGCCGACGCCGCCAGTTCTCACCAGTTCGGTGGTCGCACCGTCGAGGCCGTCGGCGGCGACGGCATCGTCGTCGGCGCCCTCGCCGACCGCCACGAGGCAGTAGAGGTACCGTCCCTCGTCGAACTCGGCGCCAGAATCTTCGCTCGGCTCTTCGTCGGTCGGATCGTGCATCGGTGATTACTCGCTCTGGTCGGGTGACATCGGTTGGTAGTCGGCAGTGTCATCCAACGGTCCCTGCTCGACGTCGAGCCCGCGGATGGCATCGCCGACGATGCCGTCGAGGTCGCCGCGGAGGCTGTCGACCTCCTCCTCGATTCCCTCCTCGCGTTTGATCCCTTCGACCTCGGCTTCGAGTTGGGCGAGTTGCTCGCCGAGGCGCTCGATCTCCTCGTCGGCGAGCCGGCCGCTTTCCATCCGGCGGACGGCCTCGCGCTCCATCGCCTCGATCAGGAGTTCGACGACGGTGAGCAGCAGGGCCATCAGCCCGGAGCGAGCCTGATCGCCGTCGACTGAGATCTCCGTCACCGCGCGCCCTCCGCGCTCGCGCGGTCACTCCTCGTTCGCATGTTCGTCCTCCTCGCTGTCCGAGGTTGTCTCGGTTTCGGCGTCCCGTTCGTCCGCGTCTGGAGCTTCGACTTCGGCGTCCTCCGTGACGCTCGCCGTCGGGACAGGGCCGACGTTGACATCGGCCGGACCGTCGTCGAACACCAGTTCCGAAAGCCGGGTTTGGTCCTCGTCGACGCCGTCGTCGGTCGTTACGGCGGGGACGCCGGTCTGTGCCTCGACGCGCCGGCGGTCGGTGCCGCTGGGAAACTCCAAGCCGTACTTCGCGGCCGTCTCGAACGACGCGAGCGCGGCCCGGATCTTGACGCCGATGAGTTCGGTGTCGCCGACGGTCACCGCGATGTCGGCGTTGATCACGACGCCCTTGTCCAGCAGCATCTCGACGACATCGGCCAGATCGCTCTTCCCCCGCGTCGGCTGGGGGCCCGTGGTCCCGCGTCGGCTCACAGCGGATCGCCCTCCGCTGCGGTCGGTACAGTTTCCGGTGCTGGGTCTGCCTGTCGTGTCATTCGTTTTACCTCCGTCTGTCGAACCGGTTGCCGTAGATGCGCGTCCTGCTCGGCGCGGTCGAGTACGGAGATCGCTTCGGGACCGTCGAGTGCTTGGTGGCGCTGCCGCCGACCTCCGGCCGGTCGGTCGGCATCGTCGAGTTCGCCGTCGGGTTCCGCGAGTTCGTGTCCTGCCTGTCGCGTTGGCGGCGCATCTGCTCGCGGTTCGTCTCGTACAGCTCTCGAAGCGCGTCGTGGGCTTCTAGCACCCCCTCGCGGAACTCGTCGACGGCGTCCATCGCTTTCTCTTGGATCGCGACTTGGTAGGCCTCGTCGGGGAGCTCCCCGAGGGCCCCCATCTCGCCGCCGAGGCTGCCGTCGTCGGCTCCGGCGATCGACCCGTCTTCGTCGCCAGTCGTATCGCCGCCGTCGTCAGTGCTGTCGAGCACATCGTCGGTGGCGTCTGTCACGGCTTTCGACTTCGAGACGAGATCGGTGAGGTCCGCGGCCGATGCCAACTCGCGGAAGTCGATCGCCTTCAACAGGGCGGCGTAGTCGACGGCTTCGCTGGCGTCTCGCCGCCTGATCGCTTCGGGCACGTCGCCGGCTTCGAGGGCCGCCAGCAAGTCGTCGGCGTCGACGGCGTCGGGGAGCTCCGACACGTCGATCGTCCCCACGAGATCGGCGGCTTCGTCGGCGGCGTCGTGGAGCGCGCGCAGTCGCCCGAGCACGCGACCCGGATCGTCGTCATCGGCGAGGCGGTCGAGCGACGCTTCGGCGCGGTCCACCAGCGCCGAGAGTCGGTCGGCGCGAGTCCGTTCTGTCATCGGCTGATCACCTCGTCGGGGTCTCCCGCGACGACGCTGTCGTCGATCCGAACTTCGAGGACGTAATTGTTGAGCGTCGCCTGCACGGCGGAGGCGTCCCAGCGTTCGATCGGGACGCGGGCGAGCGTCTCGCGCGGGGTCCTGACCACGAGCGTCCGACGATCGTCGGTGACACCGACCGTGATGTCGGATGCGTCGACGCCCGGGAGATTCGCAGTCACCACGACGGTCTCGCCGTCGTGGCGAACCGTCGTTAGGTGCTCGCCCGTAGCGTCGGCGACACGGCGGCGGTGCCGGTCGCGCGCACGCCCGGTGCGGGCGTCGCCGAGCGCCCCCACAGAGGCATCGATATCCACCGCGAATCGGGAGGGCCTATCGCGCGAGGTGCTCGCCGGCCGTCGGCCGCGACCGCGGTCGGAACGGACCTCGCGGCCGGATCGGCCGGCGCGCTCACTCGCCTCGTCGAGAAACTCCAGCAGCGTCCCGACGTAGCCGCCGATGTCGAGGTCGAACGGCCGGGTTGGTCCTTGACCCTCGCGGTCGCCGCCGCGCTGGTGATCGGACGTGTCGGACGCCTCGCGATCCGGTCGGTCGTCGGTGCGCCGGTCCTCCTCGTCGTTGCTGTCGTGTGGCATCAGCGTTTTACCTCGATCTTGCCGCTTGTCAGTTCGTCACGAACCTGTTCGGCCAGTTCGAGTTCGTCCTCCAGCTCCGCCTTGCGGCGTCGGTACTCCGATTCGGGGCGCTCGCCGATCTCGTAGAGCAGTTGGTTCTCCTTGAGCTCGTCCTGAATGCGGTCGATGTCGTACAGTTCCTCCAGCGCCATCGTCTGGAGGATGTCGAGCAGCGAGACGAACGGCCGGACGAGCAGGTCGTCGATCACGAGCATGGTCACTGCTGGGCGCCGATGCGGATGTCGACGAAATTGTAGGGTGCAAACGGGCCGGTGTACTGCACGACGGCGTCGTCGAGATCCCGTTCGAGTTCGCCGACGGCCTCATCGAAGGCGTCCCGGTCGGCGCGCTCGACGAGGTAGGCGTCGTTGACCAGCAGCCGATCGCTGAACAGGTCGTTTTCGACCACGTCGACGGCGGTCGGTTCGAGGCGATCCCGCGTGTCCGATCGCGCGCTCGCGCGATCGATGGTCGAGCCATTGGCAACCACTTTGACGCCGAGCTCGACCGTTCCCTCGACCTCATCGAGGGCGGTCTGAAAGGCCCGCCTGCCGCCACTGAGAACGTTCCGGAGCGTTCGCTCGTCGTTGAATGCCATGCCGAAACTCATCGGCACGACGGTTCGCTCGTCGAGGACGGCGCTCAGCACGCGATCGTGGGCCGTCATCGACTCGGTCGTCCGGTCTGGATCGGTCGTGTCGGCGTCGGAGACGACCGCGGACAGCCCGCCCGCTGTGACGGTGTACGCGCGCTCGGCGCCGCCGACTCCCTCCACGTCCAGTTCGAAGTCGGCTGCCGGAACGATGCCGTAGACGTACAGATGATCGCCTGTCATGAACTCCCCCGAGTCTGCGGCCGGGTCGATGCCTGCCGCGGCACTCCTCACGTCGGAGTGCGATGCCGGAGACAATAAACCGGGGCGTATATCGGCCGTATTATCTAAAATGCTCGTGTAATCGTATCCTGAACAACCCTCTTTAGGGAACCTGTGGAAGCCACGCCCGGAGAGAGAGATGGTACGCAAAGAGCCACAGGGATCGAGTCTGGTGGAGGTTCTCGATCGGATACTCGACAAGGGCGTCGTCATCGACGTATGGGCCCGAATTTCGGTCGTGGGGATCGAGCTGTTGACCGTCGAGGCTAGGGTCGTCGTCGCCTCGGTCGATACGTTCCTCCACTACGCCGAAGAGATCGCGAAGATCGAGCAGGCGGCCGAGCAGGAAGAACTGGAGGAAGTGGAAGTCGACGCACCACAGCACGCTCCGGAACAATCGACAGAAGACTGACCGCAGCCTGAGAGCGGACGACAACCACGAACGACATGGCAGAATCAGATACGGCAGTCGATGACGGGCAGTGTCGCGCCCTCACAGAGAGCGGCCAGCGGTGCTCGCGGCCCGCGGACGACGACGGGTTCTGCTACCAGCACGACGGCTCCGATCCGACGGTCGACGACGAACGCGGCGACGACACGACCATGAGTTCCAACACGGACGACGCCGACGACGGGAACGAATCGGACGAGACACAGTCCGGGGACGCCGACGCTGATCTCCGGGACGCCCGCGAGACGGCAAAGCAGGTCGCGGACGAGTTCATCGACGATCCGTTCGACGGCATCATCGAGATCACGCGCGACGATGCCGACGGCGACTGGCGGGTGGTCCTCGAAGTGATCGAGCGCCGATCGATCCCCGACACGCAGGACATCCTCGGCCGCTACGAGGTGTCGGTCGGTCCCAGCGGCGATCTCGGCGGCTATCGGCTCACGGGGCGCTATCGCCGAGGAAACGTCTCCGACGAGCAGTCGCCGGAGCCGTGAGTTCCGGCGCTTTGCTCGTTCGTTTAACGCAATAAAATCGGTGTATTTTTGTCATACATAACGGAGCGTTTACACGACAACGGAGATGCTCCCGAAGCCACAGCGGCCTGCGGACTCGCGCGGCCAGACCGGCGTCGAGACGCTCGTAGTGTTCATAGCGACGGTGATCGTGGCCGCGATCGCGGCGGCGCTGCTTTTGAACACGGTGCTGGCGCTCCAGTCGCAGGCCATCGCCACCAGCGAGGAGAGCATCGAGCAGGTCACGGAACGCGTACAGGTCGTCACGGCGTTCGGCGAGGTCGACGACGGCCGAATTGAAACCGTCACTTTGCGCGTGCGCACGGCGCCCGGCGCGGAGTCGATCGATCTGTCCGCAGCGTCCGTCCAGACAGTCGGTGACGGCGTCGATCCGAACTGGTCTGTCGGCGTCGTCGGCTCCGATCGGTCGGTGCTGACCGACGGCAGCGAACTCGGCTACGTTCACGTCTACGGTGAGTCCGGCCTCCCGGCCGACAGGGGACTGACGCCGGGAGAGCGCGTCACAGTTCGAATCACCACGGGCGCGGGCGCGACGACCGTATACGTCGTGAACGTTCCCGACACGCTGGCCGGACAGAGCGTCGTCGAGGTGTAAGTGGCCGCCGCTCAGCGGCACGAAATCGTCGGTGCGACCGGTCGTGCGACCGAAACTGTTTTATTTGCGCCCGAAGGGCTGTGACAGACGAACACGATGGACGCCCGACTACGCACGCTGGCGACGCTCTATCAGGCGTCGCCGGCCCGAACGACGTTGTTCACCTTCCTTCCGGTTATACTGGCTATCACGCTGGTCGTCGGCGCCATCGCGTCATCGGCGTCGCTGACGGTTGCGCTGCCGGCGGCTGGCGGGTTGGTCGCCTACGCTGCGATGACGACGCGCTATCACGCCGCGGCGCTCCGGCGACACCGTCTCACAGTGCTGTCGATCGCAGCTGAAGCCGACGATCGAGGCGGTCCGCAGGAGTAGCGCGCTGGTCTGGGTAGCGGGGATCTGAGTGCTTTTCGGCGGCGCTTTTTTGTCAGTGCGGGCGAGATAGTCGGCTATGACGACGGTCGACATCGAATACTGCGTTCCCTGTGGTCACCTCGATCGCGCACAGGACCTCCAGCGAGCGATTCTACAGGCGCTGGGTCGAGAGATCGAGGCCGTCACACTACGAACCGGGACCGGCGGCGTGTTCCGCGTCGACGTCGACGGGGAGACGATTTTCGACATCGCCGAGGACGAGTTCGACATCGATCGGATCGTCCGTGATGTCCGGCAACGCTCCTGACGAGTCGTACAGGTGATAGTTCCGGCGCCACAGACGCGTGGTAGCAACTGACGGCCAACGGGGCCACGACGAACTCGATTTTGAAGAACAGTAACGTTCTTTCCTTTGGATTTTGCCGGTGTTCGAAGACCTTCACAATAGTTCCTTGCCAATGGATAGCAAAGGCTTTAGTTCGGGTCAGACAAAACTTTCAGACACTGCTGGCCTGCTACGGGCCGGGACCACAAATATGACTGACGACGAACTTATCTGGCGAATCGCGGGCGGTTCCGGGGACGGAATCGACTCGACGAGCCAGAACTTCGCCAAGGCCCTGATGCGAACGGGGCTGAACGTATTCACGCATCGTCACTATCCGTCACGAATCCGCGGCGGCCACACGTACGTGGAGATCCGCGCCGCCGACCACGACGTTCAGTCGCGCGGTGACGGATACAACTTCCTCCTCGCTCTCGGCGACTCGTTCGCCCGGAACCCGAAGGAGAACGCCTACTACGGTGACGAGGAGACAAAGCCGCTTTCGGAGAACCTCGACGATCTCCGTGAAGGCGGCATTATCGTCTACGACTCGGGGCTGCTCGACGCCGAGGACGTGCCGGAACTCGAAGAACGCGCCGAGGAGAATGACTGGCACGTGTTCGACATCGACCTCCGGTCGATCGCCAAAGAACACGGCCGCGAGGTCATGCGCAACACGGCCGGTGTCGGTGTCACCGCCGCGCTGCTGGGCATGGAACTCGAACCGTTCGAGAACCTGATGGAGGAGGCGATGGGCGGCGACATCCTCGAACAGAACATCGAGGTGCTTCACGACGCCCACGAGCAGGTTCAGGAAGACTACGAGTTCAGCCACGACCTGCAGGTGCCGGAAGGCTCGAACGACGAGGAACAGGTCCTCGTTTCGGGCTCGAACGGCGTCGCCTACGGTGCGCTGGACGCCGGCTGTCGCTTCATCGCCGGCTACCCGATGACGCCGTGGACCGACGTGTTCACGATCATGTCCCAGAACCTGCCCGAATTCGGCGGGATCTCCGAGCAGGTCGAGGACGAGATCGCCGCGGCGGCGCTGGCAGTCGGTGCCAGCCACGCGGGCGTCAAGTCGATGTCCGGTTCCTCCGGCGGTGGCTTCGCGCTGATGAGCGAGCCGCTCGGCCTCGCCGAGATGACCGAGACGCCGCTCGTGCTGATCGAGGCGATGCGGGCCGGTCCCTCGACGGGGATGCCCACCAAGCCCGAGCAGTCCGACCTCGAGCACATCCTCTACACGAGTCAGGGTGACTCGAACCGCGTCGTGTTCGCGCCCGGCAGCCCCGCCGAGGCCTACGAGCAGACGCGGATGGCGTTCAAGATCGCCTACGACTACCAGATCCCGGCGATCGTCATCATCGACCAGAAGCTCTCGGGCGAGAACCGCAGCGTCCCCAAGAGCTTCTTCGACCGCCAGCCCGACCCGGACCCGGGCAGTGTGCTCACCGAAGACGAGATCGCCGAGGCGGCCCACGACGAGTCGGGCAAGTTCCAGCGCTTCCTCCACGACACCGAGGACGGCGTCAGCCCGCGCTCGCTGCCCGGCCAGAAGGGCGGTCGCTATCTCGCAACCGGTAACGAGCACAACCTCGCCGGCCACATCAGTGAGGACCCCGAGAACCGCGTCGCCCAGATGGACCGTCGCATGCAGAAGCTCGAATCCATCCGCTCGGAACTCGACGACGACCACGAGTCCCAGCAGTCCTACACCGGCCCCGAAGACGCCGAGTACGGACTCATCACGTGGGGCACCCAGCAGGGTGCCGTCGAGGAAGCCGTCGCGCGACTCAACGAACAGGGCCACTCGGTCAAGTCGATCGGCGTCAGCGACCTGATGCCGTACCCCGCCGAGGAGATGACCGAGTTCCTCGAGAGCGTCGACGAGGCGATCGTCGTCGAGATGAACGCCACCGCACAGTTCCGCGGGCTGACCCAGAAGGAACTCGGCCGGTTCGGCGAGAAGCTATCGAGCCTGCTCAAGTACAACGGGAACCCCTTCGAGCCCTGGGAGATCGTCGAGGGCTTCGAGGCACAGATCGACGGCGAGGGCCAGACGCCGGGCACCAACACCCGCATCGAGCCCGCCGCCGGAGACTAACCACGAGGTGATCACGCATGAGCGCATTCAACGCAATCGGTGAAGAACGAGAGATCGACCGCGACGAGTACACGCCCGGCATCGAGCCCCAGCCGACGTGGTGTCCTGGCTGTGGCGACTTCGGCGTCCTCAAGGCGCTGAAACAGGCCCTGCCGGAAGTCGGCCGCTCGCCCGAGGAGACGCTGGTCTGTACGGGCATCGGCTGTTCCGGCAAGCTCAACAGCTATCTGGACAGCTACGGGTTCCACACGATCCACGGCCGGTCGCTGCCGGTCGCCCGCGCCGCCAACCTCGCCAACCCCGGCCTCGAAGTCATCGCCGCGGGTGGCGACGGTGACGGCTACGGCATCGGTGGGAACCACTTCATCCACACGGCTCGTGAGAACCACGACATGACCTACATCGTGTTCAACAACGAGATCTTCGGGCTGACCAAGGGTCAGACCTCCCCGACCAGCCCCAAGGGTCACAAGTCCAAGACCCAGCCCCACGGCTCGGCCAAGTCGCCGATCCGTCCCCTGAGCCTGTCGCTGACCGCCGGCTCGTCCTACGTCGCACGGACAGCTGCGGTCAACCCGAACCAGGCAAAGGAGATCCTCATCGAGGCGATGGAGCACGACGGGTTCGCCCACGTCGACTTCCTGACCCAGTGTCCCACCTGGAACAAGGACGCAAAGCAGTACGTCCCCTACATCGACATCCAGGATTCGGACGACTACAGTCACGACATCCACGACCGCGGCGAGGCCGCCGACATGGCCCAGCAGGCCGAGGAAGCTCTCTACGAGGGCGAAGTGCTGACCGGTCGGTTCTACGTCGACGACGACCGACCCTCCTACACCCAGGAGAAGCAGGAGATCGGCGAGATGCCCGAGGAACCGCTCGCTGAGCGGTACTTCGACGACGACTACGAGTGGGAGACCGAGCGGTCCTACGACCTGCTCGACCGGCACGCCTAACTCGGCCACCTCTTTCCGTTCTGAACGTTTCGCGTCAAAGAGGTTAACCGATTCAAAAGATATTTTCCGTTCGGCGCAAATTATACAGGCATGAGCACCGAGTCTACGGAGGACCGAATCCTCTCCGTTCTCGAAGAGGACGCCAAAGCGTCCTACGCCGACATTGCGAGCCGCGCCGACGTGTCCAAACCGACAGTTCGTAAGTACATCGAGAAGCTCGAAGACGAGGGCGTCATCGTCGGCTACTCGGCCGATATCGACCCCAAGAAGCTATCGAGTCAGTCGATTGCGATGGTCGGCGTCGACGTCGAGAGCGAGCGCTACGTCGAGGCGACGCGGGCGCTCAAGAACTTAGAGGAGATCGAAGAGCTGTACACGTCCAGCGGCGACCACATGCTGATGGCGGAGGTCCGTGCCGGCGACGGCGACGAACTGGCCGACGTTATCAGCGACCGCATCATGGAGATCGACGGCGTCACCGCGGCCCATCCCTCGTTCCTGCAGGAGCGCCTGAAGTAACCCCCGCTCGCCTGTCGGCATCCGGACCGTTTTGGTCGTCCCGCCCGTACTTCGTGTATGGCAGTATTTCAGCGCGAGACGGTCGTCCACGCGCCGCTGTCGGACGTCTGGGAGTTTCATTCGACGGTCGACGGGCTGGTCGCGCTCACGCCGGACTGGATGGGCTTGCGCGTCGAGTCGGTCGTCGGTCCCGACGGCGACTCAGATCCGGACGAACTCGATACTGGAGCGGAGATTTCGATGTCGATGCAGCCCTTCGGTGTGGGGCCGCGCCAGCGCTGGACTTCCCGGATCGTCGAACGCGAGACGGGCGACGGCGTCGCGCGCTTTCGTGACGAGATGGACGGCGGCCCCTTCGCACATTGGGACCACACGCACTCGTTTTTCGCCCGCGATGAGGACCGAACCGTCGTCCGCGACCGCGTCGAGTACGAACTCCCGCTCGGCGCCGTCGGTCGGGCGGCGGGCCCCTTCGCAGTCGTCGGCTTTGAGCCGATGTTCCGGTATCGACACCGGCGGACCAAGGAGCTGCTCGAAGACTGAGCCGAAACCGCAAAGCGAGCGCCGCGACGCCGTTGTGACGTGAGCGACGACCTCAGCGCGTGGGTCGATGAGCATGTCCCCCCGATGGCGGCTCTGGGCGTCGCCGTCGCGGCGGTCAGCACCGCCGCGATTCTGGTGCGCTGGAGCCGGGCGCCGTCAAGCGTCGCGGCCTTCTATCGCGTGCTCTTTACCCTCGCGTTGATCGCGCCGTTCGCGCTCGGAGACCACAGCGGCGAGTTCCGTCAGCTCTCGCGTCGGGACGCCGGCGCCGCGGTCGTCGCGGGCGTCGCACTGGCGCTGCACTTCGCGTCGTGGTTCGAGAGCCTATCGTGGACCAGCGTGGCGGCGTCGACGACGCTCGTCCAGACCCAGCCTGTCTTCGTCGCGGTCGGGGCGGCGCTGGTGCTCGGTGAGTACGTCGATCGACGGGTCGTCCTCGGAATCGGCGTCGCGCTCTGTGGGGCGGTCGTGATGTCGCTCGCCGATCCCGAGGCGTCGGTGGCGGTCGCCGGGGAGGCCCGAATCGGCAACGCGCTGGCGGTCGTCGGCGCCGCGGCGGGGGCGGCCTACTTTCTCGCCGGGCGATCGATCCGCCAGCGCGTCACGGTGTTTCCGTACGTCACCGTGGTGTACGCAGCCTGCGCGGCGACGCTGCTCGTCGTGGTGCTCGCACGAGGACAACCGTTGTTCGCGTACCCGCCCCGAGAGTGGCTGCTCTTTCTCGGCCTCGCGGTCGGACCCGGACTCTTCGGGCACACGGTCGTGAACTGGGCGCTCGAACACGTTCGGTCGACGGTCGCCAGCGTGGCGCTGCTGGGCGAGCCGGTCGGCGCGACGCTGCTGGCGCTCCTCTTGCTCTCGGAAGTGCCGACGACAGTCACGCTCGCCGGCGGAGGAGTGGTGATCGCTGGAATCTACCTGACGAGCACGGCGCGACGGCGGCCGGACGCCGGCGGGGCCGCGGCGTCCAGCGACGGCGAGTCGGGTGCGCGACCGGACGACAGAAGCAGCTAGTCGGCGTACTCGGGGCGGCGCTCGTACTCGATCGGATCGCGGACGCCGACGCGCTGGAACGCCTCCAGCCGGTACGCGCAGGCGTCGCAGGTACCACAGGCCGGCGCTTCCTCGCGGTAGCAGCTCCACGTGAGCTCGTAGGGGACGCCGAGGTCGCGCCCGAGGTCGGCGATATCGGTCTTCGAGAGTTCGGCAAAAGGCGCCGCGATCTCGATCTCGGTGTCGGGCTTCGTGCCGGCGTCGACGACGCCTTGGAACGCCTCGAAGAATGCGGGGCGACAGTCCGGATAGCCCGAGAAGTCCTCGCTGTGGGCGCCGATGAAGATGGCCTCACAGTCGTTGGTTTCGGCGTAGGAGACGGCCATCGCAAGCAGGTTCGCGTTCCGGAAGGGGACGTACGTGTCGGGAATCTCCTCGTCGTCGGTGTCGGCGGCGTCCTCCACGTCGATCTCGTCGTCGGTCAGGCTCGACCCGCCGATGCGCGCGAGGTGGCTCGTTTCGACGCGCAGGAACTCTTCTGCGTCGAGTTCCTCCGCGAGCGCGCGGGCGCACTCGTACTCTTTGCCCTCGGTGCGCTGGCCGTAGGAGGTGTGGAGCAGGTACAGGTCGTAGCCCCGCTCGCGGGCCTCGTAGGCCGCGGTCGCGCTGTCCATCCCGCCGGAAGCCAGCACGACGGCGCCGGGGGACTGTTCGTCGGTCGGTTCGTCGAAAGTGGTGGTGTCGGTCATGGGTCAGGTTTCGGGGGCGTCGTTCCAGAGGTCGACGTGCAGTCGGGGCGTGTACCGGAACCCGTGTTCGAGCGCGAGGTCGGCGACGCGCTCGCGGGTTTCGGCGAGTCGCTCCCGGGTCGCACCTTCGGGCATCAGCAGAACCCGGTCGTCCGGGATCGGCGCGTCGGCGGCGTCGCGCAGTCGGTCGAGCAGGTCGAGGATCTCGGGGAGGTCGCCGTCGTCGGCGACGACGAACTTCAGTTGCGTCTCGTAGTCTGCGACCAGCGCCGTCAGGGCGTCGAGGTCGATTCGGCGGTCGTCGTGGCGCTCGGCCCACTCGCCGTCGCCCGCGGGGTCGCGCTCGGCGGTCGGCGTGCTGTTCGAGAGCTTCGGGCTGACGCTGGCGAGGTCGATCGGGGCGTCCCGGTGGATCGTCCCGTTGGTCTCGACGGTGACGTGATAGCCGGCGGCGTCGAGCCGTTCGATCAGGTCGACGGCGGCGTCGTGGATCAGCGGCTCACCACCGGTCAGGACGACGTGGTTTGCCTCGTCATAGCCCTCGACCGCGTCGACGATCTCGTCGATCGACTGCCAAGCGTGGGTCGGCTCCCACGAGGTGTGATAGGAGTCACAGAACCAGCACCGAAGGTTACAGCCCGATGTACGGACGAACACCGACGGCGTCCCCGCGAGTCGGCCCTCGCCCTGCAGCGAGTAGAACAGCTCGTTGATCGGGAGGCCGTCCTCGGGCGGCGACTCGGTGTCCGTGCTGTCGCCGTCAGTGATGTTGCCGTCGGGGGCGTCGCCGTCTCGATCGACCGCGGCGTCGGAACTAACGGGCACGGTTAGAGGTAGCTCCCGCCGCAGAGTTCGGCCGTCTCGCTGACCTGCACCGCAACGTCGCTTACGGTGTCGGGCAGGGCGTCGTCGAGGCGCTCTTCGAGCACGGCGGCCATCACCTCGGCGGTCGGTGGCCGTTCGAATTTCACGACGGCGTCGGCGTCGCCCGAGGCGTCGAAGGCGTCGACCAGCGGATCGCCTTCTTCGACGAGAAACATGTGATCCCACTCGGAGATTACTGAGGTAATATCGCCTTTGTCGACGACCCACCCCTCCTCGGTGAGCGATCCCGTCACGCGAACGGTGATCTCGTAGTTGTGGCCGTGCGGGCGGCTACACTTCCCGTCGTGGTGCATGAGGCGGTGTCCGGCGCTAATTCGGATCGGCCGATCACGTCCGACGTACAGCACCCGGTCGTCGGTATCGGACGCAGCGGCGTCCGTGCGCCCGTCGTACTCGACGACTCCTGTCTCGTTCATATCACAGTGATACAGAGAGAATACCTTAACTCGTTCGGCTCCGCCGTCCCGGTCACTCGTCGCGTTGATCCTGCAGGCGGATCTTGGCCTCCGATCGTTCCTCGCGGTCGATCGTCGGCTCACCGCCAGTGAAATCCAGCGTCAACCGGTCGAGCGTGCGTCGGTAGACGTTCGTTCTGCGTCCCTCCTCGGAGAGTTGTCGGCCCTCACAGCGGAGCAGTCCAGCCTCAGTGAGATCCTCGATCCGCCGGTAGCAGGTGGCGATCGGAATCTCGAGGGCGTCGCTCAGCGACTGGGCGGAGGTCGGCGTTTGAGTCGACGCCAGAATCTCGGCGCTGTACTTGCCCCCCAGTGCCCCGAGGAGTGCCTCGGGCGTATCGGGTGTCTCGATCTGTTGTTCGGCGTCTTCCTCAGTCATGTTCCTGATACGTATCCAGCTATCAATGTTGAATCTTACGGCAACAAACTGAACCCGTCGACGCGGGACGGTGGGACCCGTTGCGATTCCGGCAGTGGTCAACGTTTTTGGTGCTCCGGTGTGGTTGATACGAAAAGATGGCGACGGAACTACCGGACAAACTACTGGAGCTCGACGACGGCGGCGACGCCGACGGGCGAGATCCGGACCCACAGGAGGGCGAGGAAGAGACCGAAGAGCGCGAACGGTTCGTCGTCTTTCGCATCGGAGCAACACGCTACGCGGTCGGGGTCGAGGCGGTCAAAAGCGTCGTCGATGCGGGCGAGTTCACGCGCGTCCCGCGATCCTCCGATGCCATCGAGGGCGTGATCGATCTTCGGGGGGACATCACGGCGATCATCGACCCGCGCGTCTATCTTCCCGACGCCGGAGCGGGAGACAGCGCGGCAGACCAACGAGTGCTCGTGTTCGATCGCCCGTCGGACCGGCAGGGCGCCGGAATCCGGGTCGATCAGGTGACCGGTGTGGAGTCGATTCCGGTGAGCAGCATATTCCGCCGGCCGGCACCAGACGAAGGCGTCGACGCGTCGGCGCTTGCCCACGAACTGATTCGGGCGGTCATCAGTCGGGAGGACGAGGAGGATCGTATCTCCCTGCTCGATGTCGAAGGGCTGGTCGCCGTCGCCGGCGACACCTGAGGAGAGGGATTCTGCTGCGTGGCAGTACCCGCCAGAACGCCGTCTGTAGCGTCGGTACCCTGCGGTTGGAGTCACCAGAAGTTCACGTTTTCTCGTCGCACTGTCGCGCTGTCGGAGTGTGAACGATCCGTTCACAGCGGCGCCGATTCTGGCGCCGACGCCGTCGAAACGATGCGTTTCCCTCAGTTATCGAATGTGATAATATAGAGACAGCATTTATATTTCCCTTACGCCAAGCGGAGGTTGGTGTATCAACTGAATGTCGACAGGGGTGCTCATCGTGGACGACTCTCATTTTATGCGGAATCTCCTACGGCAGATTCTGGAAGAAGACTACGACATCGTAGGGGAGGCGTCCAACGGGGCGGAAGCGGTCAAGTTGTACAAAGAGCAGCAACCGGACATCGTAATGATGGACATCGTGATGCCGAAATGTAACGGCATCAAAGCGACTGCTGCGATCAAGAAACTCGACCCGGACTCGCGGGTCATCATGTGTACCAGCGTCGGCCAGCGCGAGAAGATGAAACTCGCGGTCAAGGCCGGCGCCGACGGATACGTGACAAAGCCGTTCGAGGAGCCGAGCGTCCGCAAGGCGCTCAAGGACGTCGTCCCGGCATGACGAGCGTACTCGTTGTCGATGACTCGCAGTTCATGCGGACGGTCATCGGCAACATCCTGGCCGAAAACGGGTACGACGTGCATCGCGCGAGCGACGGCCAGCGGGCGGTAGCGGCCGTCCAAAAGCACGATCCAGACATCGTCACGATGGACGTCCAGATGCCCGAGATGGACGGTATCGAAGCCGTCAGCCGGATCATGTCGACGAATCCGACGCGGATCATCATGCTGAGCGCGCACACCCAAGAGGGCGCCGAGGAGACGCTCGAAGCGCTCTCCCGCGGTGCCGTCGATTTCCTCGCCAAGCCGAGCGGGGAGGTCTCGACCGACATCGCCGGGCTGAAAGATCGCCTGCTCGATGTCGTCGAGACGGTCGCGCGCGCAGACGTGTCGTCGCTGGCGCCCTCGCGGGCCGCCGCGGCGGCACACACGGCAACCGCCGGAAGCGCCGGATCGACCGCCAACAGCCGGTCCGGACCAGCGGTCAGCGAGCCACGGACCGACGCCGGAGCGAACGCTGCGTCCCGATCGGATGCCCCGACCGGGGAAAGCGATGCTCCGGCTGGATCGTTCCGCGAGCACCCCACGGTCGTCGTCGGCGCCTCGACGGGCGGCCCGAAGATCGTCGAAGGGATTCTCTACGAACTGCCTCGTGACCTCGACGCGCGCGTACTCGTCGTGCAGCACATGCCCGCCGAGTTCACCGACAGGCTGGCGGCACGACTGGACGAGTTGTGTGAGTACGACGTTCGCGAAGCCGAAGACGGCGACCGCGTCTCCGGTGGCGAGGTGCTGATCGCACGCGGCGACCGCCACATGGAGGTTGCCCACGCGACGGGCGACCGGTTACGTGTGCGGCTGACCGAGGACGAGCGCGTCCACGGCGTCCGCCCGGCGATCGACGTGACGATGGAATCGGCCGCAGAGCGCGTCGACCCGCCGCTGGTCGGCGTCGCGCTGACCGGCATGGGCAGAGACGGCGCCGCCGGTATCAGCGCCATCAAGGCCGCCGGCGGGACGACGATCGCACAGGACGAGGCGACCAGTCCCGTCTTCGGCATCCCGCGGCAGGCGATCGCCACGGGCGATGTCGATCACGTGCTGCCGGCCGACGAGATTCCCGGCGGCATCGCAACCGCACTCTCGACGGAGGTGGAAACGCATGGATGAGTACGTCAGGGAGTTCGTGCAGGAAAGCGAGGAGAATATCACGGAGCTGAACAACGCGTTGCTCGAGTTGGAGCGCGATCCGGACGACGACGAGGCGATGGAGCGGATTTTCCGTACCGCACACACGCTGAAAGGCAACTGCGGTGCGATGGGCTTTACCGACGCGAGCGATCTCGCTCACGCCCTCGAAGACCTGCTCGACGCCGTTCGATCGGGCGACCTCGAGGTGTCGCCGGAGTTGATGGATCGCATCTTCGAGGGCGTCGACCAGCTGGAGGCGATGATCGACGAGGTTCCCCAGCACGGCGAACCACAGACCGATCCGACCGAGACGATCGAGACGCTCCGAGAACAGCTTGCGGCGACAGAAGGACTGACCGAGCCCAGCGAGCGTGAGATCGACGACCTGATCGAGGATGCCGCGACGCCGGAAAACGGCTCGCACAACCTCTTTCACGTTCGGCTCGACGTTTCCGAGGAGCTAGAATCCCAAGGAATGCTCGTCGTCGAAGCGCTCGAAGACGCCTTCGACCTGCTGGGGACCGCCCCCGACGCCGAGGAGATCGAGGCCGGCGACTACGGCGGCAGCTTCGACGCGGTGTTTGCCAGCGCCGTCGGCGAGGACTCGATCTCGGCAGCGCTCGATCCCGTCGATGCCGTCGAGGGGGCACTGATCGTCGAGGTCACGGACCGCGTCGACACTGGCGCCGACGTGCCCGAGGCGACGACCGACGAGACTGCCACGAACGAGCCCGACGACGAGGTCGACCCCAACGAGATGGAGGTCGACGACCTGCTCGACGAGTTCAGCGAGTACGACGATCTGGACGAGATGGTCGAGGAGGTCGACGATGTCGAAGGGTTTGACGACCTCGGCGACGCCGGGACGTTCGACGATGTCGACGTCGGTGACGTAGACGTCGACGCACCCTCGCCCGAGGCCGTCGACGACGCGTCCTCGGAAGCCGACGACGCCGCGTCTTCGGCAGCCGACGACGATGAGACGGACGACGCGGGCGACGGCGACGCATCGGACACGTTCCAAGAGCTCAAACAGGAGGTCGATCCGGTCGGCTTCGACGAGCTGCAAGACGAGCTCGCAGAGCTGGAGTTCGAGGAACTCGACGACGACGAGGTCGGCTTCGACGAGCTGCTGGACGAGGACGAACTCGGCGGCGACGATCCCTTCGCCAGCGGCGAGGTCGCGGACGACCCGTTCGGCGCCGGCGACGGCGCGGACGAACCATCGGTCGACGAGTTGATCGGCGACGACGAACTGGCGGAGCCAGCCAACGACGGCGCGGCGATCGCAGACGACCCGTTCGACGCGGTCGACGAGTCCGAAGCAGCCGACGCCAGTACGGCCGACGACGCCGAGGCAGATCTCGGCAGCGCACTCGACGACGCGCTGGACGAGCCGGCGGACGCCGAGCAGTCAGCAGATGCCGAGCAATCGGCGAGCGATGACGGCGACGGCGAGTTCGACGACCTCTCGTTCGGTGACTCGGGAGCGGGCACCGAGGACGATTCCGACGCCGGCCCCGATCTCGAACTCGACGATTCCTTCGATGACGGCGTCGGCGACGAAGCTGACGAAGACGCCGACACCGATCTCGGCGCAGACGCCGACGGCGAAGCTGACGAAGACATCGACGCCGGCGACGGTACCGGCAGTAGCGTCGAAATCAGCGAAGCCGGGCAGTTCGGCGACATCGGCGTCGACGAATCCGACGACGCCGACGAGGACGACGAGTTCGGGACGGCCGACGAGCTCGATCTCTCGATGGGACTCGACGACGAGACGGACGACGACGTGTCCGTCGAGACGACGAGCTTCGGCGCCGACGCTGGGTCGGCTACCGAGGAATCAGACGTGCTCGACGTCGGAGCCGGGGACGACGCCAGTTCGGCCGACGCCGACGCGGCGCAGTCCGATGGCGAAGCAGCCTCCGACGGCTCGGTCTCGGCCGGCGCGACGCCCCAGTCGGCAGACGGTGACGCCGAGACAGCCGACCCAGCGTCGACTGTCGAGAGCGATTCGGCGGAGGACGACGGCGCTGCCTCTGCGACTGGCGACAGCACCGCCGAGGCAGCAGCGAGCCAGTCGGCGGCGCCCGAGTCGGCAGCAGCGCCGGCCGACGCCGACGAGCAGACCGTCGAGCCCGCCCCGTCGGCGGCCGCGGGAACCGGCGTCAGCACCGACGAGATTCAGTCGATCCGGGTCGACGTCGATCAGGTCGACGATCTGATGAACCTCGTCGAGGAGCTGGTGACGACTCGCGCACGCCTCCGCCGATCCGTCGAGGACGACGACCCGCGGAGCGTGATCGAGGGCGAAGTCGACGAACTCGAAACGATCACCTCGGAGCTCCAAGACACCGTCATGGACGTGCGGCTCGTCCCACTGCAGACGGTCGCCAACAAGCTCCCCCGGTTGGTCCGGGACATCTCCCGCGAGCAGGACAAGCAGGTTTCGTTGGAAATGGAGGGCGAGGACGTGGAACTCGACCGCTCGATCCTCAACGAGATCGGCGACCCGCTGATGCATCTGGTCCGGAACGCGGTCGACCACGGTATCGAGCCACCCGAAGAGCGTGAAGCCGCCGGCAAAGATCCCGAAGGGACGATCGAGCTTCGGGCGCGGCGCGAACGCGACGAGGTCGTCATCGAAATCGACGACGACGGACGCGGGCTCGATGTCGATGCGATCCGCGACGAGGCCGTCGAGGAAGGCATCGCGGAGTACGAGGAACTGCTGGAGATGGACGACGAGGACGTGTACGACCTCGTGTTCCACTCGGGCTTTTCGACCAGCGAGGAGGTCACCGACGTCAGCGGTCGCGGCGTCGGGATGGACGTCGTCGCAAACACAGTCGAGGAACTCGATGGGTCCGTCTCGGTCGACAGCGGCGACGGCGAGGGGACGACGGTCAGCCTCCGAGTGCCGATCTCGGTGGCGATTGCCGATGTCCTGTTCGTCGAATCCGGCGGCGAGGAGTACGGCATCCCGATCAAGGTCGTCGAGGAGATCGGCCCCTCGGGGTCGGTCTCGACCGAGGACGGCCGCGAAGTCGTCTCGCGTGGCGAAGAGAGCTACCCGCTCATTCGACTCGCAGACGCCTTAGAGACGCCCCAGCCGGGGCAAAACGGCAACGGAATGACGGTGAAAGTACGCGACGATGTCCGGCCGGTCGCGCTGCACTGCGACCGAATCCGGGGTCAGCAGGAGGTCGTGGTCAAACCGTTCGAGGGGTTCCTCGGGGACATCCCGGGGCTCAGCGGGGCGACCGTACTGGGCGAAGGTGACGTGGTGAACATCTTGGACGTGGAAACACTATGAAAGTGATACTATGAGTCTGATGGTCGACATTCGGAAGTTGAGCTTCATCAACGAGATGGCGAAAGTCGGGACGAACGGCGTCGCCGACAACATGAGCAAGCTGACCGGCGAGGACGCCAAGATGGAGGTGACCAAGACGAACTTCATCGACGTCGAGGACCTCACCGCTCAGCTCGACGACGGCAAACGCGTCGGCGTCCGCGTCCGACTGATGGAGCCACCTCACGGCCACATCCTGATCCTGTTCCCCGAGCAAAGCGCCAAGAAGATCACGGCGCTGATGCTCAACGACATGGTCGACGACATGTCGTCGGTGTCCGGCGAGATGGCCAGAAGCGCCGTCGAGGAGCTGGGCAACATGATGGCCAGCGGCTTCATCGACGGCTGGGCCGACGTGCTCGGCACGACGATCGACATCGCCACGCCACAGCTCGTGTACGCGCCGGCAGCCGAGATCGTGGGCCGAACGGCCAGTCTCGGCGAGGAGGATCTGGCGCTGTTTTTCGACTCCAGCCTGAACGTCCCGAGCTACGAGATCGAAGCCGAGATCTACGCGTTCCCGGATCTTCAGGAGTTCGTCGAGATGGTAAACAGCATCGAGACGTCCTACGCATAGTATGAAACTAGACGTCAATGCACTCGGAACGTTCTACCAGATGGCCCAAGAGGGCGCGGGGCTCGCGGCCGGCCGACTCACGCGGCTGACCGGCGTCGACACCCGCGTCGGCGTGACGAAGCTCAACTTCATGCGCGGCTCGGATATCCGCGCCGAGCTGGCCGACGACGTGCAGAAAGTCGGTGTCCGAGTCCAGCTCTCGGGCGGACTGGACGGCCACGCCGTGATCGTGTTCGACCGCGCGAGCGCGGTCCATCTCGTCGAGACGCTCCAGCCGACGATCGACGACCAGCCGGCGCTGCCGGAGGGTCCAGACGAACCGTTCGACGAGATGAACAAGAGCGCGATCACCGAGGTCGGCCAGATCATGAACAGCGGCTTCATCGACGGCTGGGCCGACGTTCTCAGCACAGCGATCGACGTTGCGACGCCGGAGTTCGTCGAGGGCGACACGGCCGAGCCGTTTCTGGCCGACATCGATACGACGCCGGGCGCCGACGATCTGGCCTTGCTGTTCCAGAGCCAGATCGAAGCGATCGACACCGAGATCCAGTTCCGGTACTACCTGTTTCCGGAACACGAGGCGATGGCCGACGTGCTCGAACGACAGGGTGCGGATGGCGACGCCGGCATCGAGTACGACAAGCTCGCCGGCTTCGACCGGCTCGCCCAGCGGGGTGCCGACGAGGTTGCCAACAACGTCACGATGCTGACCGGCATCGACACGAGCGTCGAGATTCGCCGGCTCAACTTCGTCCCGCTGGAGGCCATGCCCGAGGAGATCGACGACGAGAGCCTCGTCGGCGTCGCCTTCGAGTTCGACGGGACGCCGAGTGGCTATCTGCTCTTCCTGTTCGACGAGGCCTCTGCCCGCGAGATCGTCCGTGCGATGGTCCCCAACGAGCCGGACGACGAGTTCGGCGAGATGGGCCAGAGCGCGATCAAAGAGCTGGGCAACATCATGGCCAGTGGATTTTTAGACGGGTGGGCCAACGTGCTCGACACGACGATCGATCACTCCCCGCCCGAGTACATCCGCGACATGGGGGCGGCGGTGATCGACCCCGTCGTCATCCAACTCGGCGAAAACCAAGAGTTCGCGTTCGTGTTCGACACGGTCGTGCAGGCGGCCGAGCGGGAGTTCGACTGTAACATCTACGCGATCCCCGACGAGTCCGATCTCGAACGCGCGATCAACGACCTGCCGATGGACCGAATCGAAAAGGCGCCGACCAAGGCAGCGATCGACGAAATAGAGACAGACCCATGAAAACCTACGGGAGCGAGCCGGGAGCGCCAGATCCGGATCCGATCCGCGTCGGCATCTCCGAGTTCGTCGTCAGCGACAGCGGTCAGACGCTCAAGTCCTACGGGTTGGGCTCGTGTCTCGCGGTTGCGCTGTACGACGATAGCTCCGGCGTCGGCGGGCTCGCCCACATCATGCTACCGGACGGCGACACCAACGACGCCAGCGACGACAAGCCCGGAAAGTTCGCAGATACGGCGGTTCGGGCGATGCTCCGCCAGATGGTCGAGAAGGGCGCGAGCTACACCGATGTCGAGGCAAAGATCGCTGGCGGCAGCGACATGTTCGACTTCGAGAGCTTCGGCGACGGCGTCGGAAATCGGAACATCGCGGCCGCACGCGAGGAGCTCGACAAGCTCGGCGTCCCGCTCGTCGCCGAGGAAGTCGGCGGCCAGCGCGGTCGTACTGTAGTGTTCGAGACCGATACCGGCGTCTTCTCGATCAAGACCGCAGACGGCGATCAGGACGACAGGGAACTGTGAGCGACGAGGCGTCGTTCGACCGACTGACCGCCTACATCGAGGAGAACCTCGGGTTTGCGACCAGCCACTACAACGACAGTTACCTGCAGCGACGATTCTCCTCGCGGATGCGCCGTACCGGGTCCGACGACTACGCAGAGTATCTCGAACACCTCCGGGACGACCCCGACGAGGAGCGCGAACTGCTGGATACGCTCTCGATCAACGTCACCGGCTTCTTCCGGAATCCGGATGTCTGGGAGGGGATACGGTCGGTGCTGCGCCGACTGTCGGAGGACTGCGACCGCATCCACGCGTGGAGCGCCGCCTGCGCCGACGGACGCGAGCCCTACTCGCTCGCGATGCTCGGACTGGACGACCCGCGGACGGCAGGCGACAAGCTCTCCGTTCTTGCGACCGACATCAATCAAGCGGCGTTGGACGACGCCGCTGCGGGTGTCTACGAGAACACGCGGACGATCGATGTCGGCGAGCAGTTGACGTTCCTCTCGAACTACCACCGCTACGTCGATCAGACTGACGACCGCTTCGAGTTACGCGACCCGGTCAAGGAGATGGTCGCGTTCGAGCGCCACGACCTGATCAACGACGAGCCAAAATCCGGCTTCGATCTGGTGGTCTGCCGGAATCTCTTCATCTACATCGACAACGAGTACAAGGAGTCGATGCTGCAGACGATCGCCGAGTCGCTTCGGCCGGGCGGGTATCTCGTCATCGGGAAGGCAGAGACGATCCCGCCGGGCGTCAAATCCGAGTTCACGATCCTCGACGGCCGGCTCCGGATCTATCGGCGGCAGTGAGTCGAGGGGTTGCCCTCAGCGTGAGGGCCGCGGCCGCATTACTTGTCGTCTGAACCCGATCCTGTCGAGCCGAAGGTGAACGCGTCGTCCGCGCGCTCCTCAGAGCGTTCCGAGTCAGCGTCCGTCGACTCGTCGGCGTCCACGGGTTCCGACCCGCCGGAGGCGCGGTCGTCCTGCTGATCCGGGCGCTCGATCGGATCGGGCGTCGCTCCGTCGTCGGAACTCTCCTGGGGCGATCCGGTCGTCAGCGCATCGAGTTCCTCGCTTGTCGCCCAGCCGTCGGCGTGATCGCCAGCCGCAGAATCGGCGTCGGTGTCGAAGCGATCGAGCGCCGCCGAGAGCTGTGTTGCCTGCTGGGAGAGCGACGCAGCGGAGTCAGAGACTTCCGTCATCGCGGTGGTCTGTTCCTCGGCAGCGGCGGCAACGGTCTCGGCTTCGGCGGTGGTCTCCTCGCTGATCGTCGCGGCCTCGTCGACCATGGCGACGACCTCCTGCGTCGAGGCGGCTTGCTGTTGGGTGGCCGCGCTGATCTCTTGGACGCCGTCGTTGGTCGACTGCGCGTACCCGGCGATCTCTTCGAGCGCGTCGGCGGCTTCGCGCACCGAGTCGGTGTGTTCGGTGATCTCTCTAGAGGTCGTCCGGACTTCTTCGGCCGTGTCGTCGGTTTGGGCCTTGATCTGTTCGAGTCGGCCTTCGATATCCTCTGCGGCTTCCTTGGTGTCTGCGGCCAGTTCCTTAACCTCCTCGGCGACGACGGCAAAGCCATCGCCGGACTCGCCGCTGCCCGAGCGGGAGGCCTCGATGTTGGCGTTGAGCGCGAGCATGTTGGTCTGCTCGGCGACCTCGGTGATGAACTCCAGCAGGTCGTCGATCTGGGCGACTTCCTCTTGGAGTTGCTCGATCTCGGCGACGGCTTCCTCGCTCTCGGCTTCGATCGCGTTCATCCCCTCGATCGCCTGCTGGGCTGCTTCACGGCCAGATCGTCCGGTTTCGGCGGTCTGAGCAGCGATGTCGGCGACCTCGTTCGAGGAGGCGGCGATCTGCTCGGTCGTCGTCGAGAGGTCGTTCATCTCGGCGGAAACGGCCTGTAGCGAGTTGTTCTGGCGCTCGGCGCCGTCGGAAATCTCTTGGATCGACTCAGTTACTTGCGCGCTGGCAGAACGAACTTCCTCGCTGGAGGCGGTCACCTGCTCGCTGGCGCTGGCGACCTCGCCCGCGAACGCCTTCAGCCGGTCGGTCGTCGCTTCGAGTTCGCCCAGCATCTCGTTGAACGTCCGGCCGATCTGGGCCATCGACTCGTTGTCGCTCTCGGGGTCCATGCGCGCGGTGAGGTCGCCGCCCGCAGCGGATTCCATGACTTGCTGGTACTCCTCGGCCTTGGTTTCGAGATGGTCGTTCATCCGCTCGGTCTCGGCACGAGCCTGTTCTGCCTCCTTCCGCGCGCTCTGGGCGTCTTGGATCTGCGTTCGGAGCGCATCGCGCATGTTGGCGAAGCCGTCGTAGAGGCGCCCGATGCTGTCGATGCGGTTGGTCTCGAACTCGACATCGAGATTGCCCGATTCCATCGCTTCGGTCTTGGTCGTCAGACGGTCGATCGCGACGGCGGTGTTCCGACCGAGCACCGCCCCGACCAGCCCGATCAACAGCACGACCACGCCAGTGATCCAGACGCCGTACGTCGAGACGGCGTCGACGAACCCGTAGGCCTCGCTGACCGGCTCGTGGACGAGAACGACCCAGCCTGTCCCCTCGACCTGTGCTGAGCCGACCACGTACGATTCGTCGGGGAAACTGTATATGTCGCTGGCCAGCACCCCTTGCGGACTCTCGTCGATCTGCTGTGCCTGCGGGTTCGCCGGGGCGGTCGCCCGCGCAGC
Source organism: Natronoarchaeum philippinense (assembly GCF_900215575.1). Lineage (NCBI taxonomy): Archaea > Methanobacteriati > Methanobacteriota > Halobacteria > Halobacteriales > Natronoarchaeaceae > Natronoarchaeum > Natronoarchaeum philippinense. The sequence goes on from NZ_OBEJ01000002.1 coordinate 727,215, forward strand.
AGCGATGGGGTCGCCGTTGCCGTCGTAGGCGTCGAGGAACAGCTGATTTTCGGCGCCGAAGTAGATGTCGTCGAGAATCACGCGGTCGTTGGAACCGACGACGATCGTCGTCGTGGTGTCGCCCGCGGTCTGGAAGTTCGCCGAGTACGACGAGAGATCGACCGTGTAGATGATCGCGTGTTCGGGATCGTCGGCCACCTGTCGGACGTAGGAGACGGCGGGTGTTCCAGTTGCGTCGTCGTCACCGATCTTGTAGGGGCTGGTCACGTAGGGTTCGTCAGCCGATAGATCCCCACGGATCACCTGTCTGTCCGCTTCGGGGATGCTGAGCGACGCGAGCGTCGAGCCGTTCTCGCCGGCCGCAGTCGATCCGGCGGTGCTGGCCGATATTTGGCCCGTCTCGACGTTGACGTAGTAGATCTCGTGTGCATAGCCGGTCCCGTCGGCGCGGCTGTTGAGTTGGTCTTGCCGGTTATCCAGATACTGGGCGATGCGCTCGGCATCGCCGGATGTCACGATATCGGAGTCGGCCATCGTTCCGACGATCAGCCGTTGCTTGTCGTCCCACGATTCGACTGCGCTCGCCTCTTGGGCGGCCATCGTCGCGTAATCCTCGTTCGCGTCCGCCGCGACGCCGGATTCGATTGCTTGGGTCGCCGTGATTCCGATGCCACCGACCAACAGACCGAGCGCGAGCAGCGCGATGCCGAACTTAGCCGCGTAGCTCCGCCTGATAACACGCGGTACAATATGACGTACCTTCCCTAGCATATCAGTTGAGACAGAAGATTAATATAAAGTAACTTGGTATTCCGAATAATCGAAGATTTATTATAGAGTTTTGATACTTGATGAATGAGTTCCTCCAGCATTTTGAGCGCCGGTTCGAGCCGCGGCGCGACCGCCCGAGTTGGCAATTGTTAAGCGCTGGTGAGGGAAACACCCCTCTACGATGGCGACGCCACTCTCTACGCCCGGCCCGACACTCGGAGTCGTCGGCGGCGGACAGCTCGGACGGATGCTTGCGGAGGCTGCCGGCCCGCTCGGGATCGAACTCGTCGTGCTCGATCCCACGCCGGAGTGTCCGGCCTCTCCGGTCTGTCGGGATCAGATTGTCGGGGAGTTCGACGACGACGAAGCGGTCCGCGAACTCGCCGAACGGTCGGACTTCCTGACCTTCGAGATCGAGCTAGCCGATCCCGAACTGCTCGAACGCGTCCAAGAGGAGACCGGCGTTCCGGTTCATCCCTCGCCGGACACGCTCCGGATGATCCAAGACAAGCTCGTCCAGAAGGACGCGCTGACCGACGCCGGCATTCCGGTTCCCGAGTACCGAGCGGTCGACGACGCCGACGAGCTGCGCGACGCCCTCGACGAGCTGGGTTCCCCGGCGATGGTGAAAGCCCGAGAGGGCGGCTACGACGGCCGCGGGAACGCCCCGATCGAATCGCCCGAGGACGCCGAAGCCGTGCTCGACGAGATCGGCGGCGCGGCGATGGTCGAGGCGTTCGTGGAGTACGAGCGCGAACTGTCGGTCATCGGCGTCAAGGGCGCCGACGGCGTCGCGACGTTCCCCGCCGGCGAGAACGTCCACCGCGAGGAGATCCTCCGGGAAACGGTCGTGCCCGCGCGTGCCGACGAGGACGTGCGCCGACGCGCACAGGAGGTCGCCACCGACGTTCTCGAACTGATGGACGGCCGGGGCGTCTACGGCATCGAGCTGTTTCAGGGACCCGACGACGAGATTCTGGTCAACGAGATCGCGCCGCGGCCCCACAACTCTGGCCACTGGACGATCGAAGGTGCAGTCACATCGCAGTTCGAACAGCACGTGCGCGCGGTGACCGGCCGTCCGCTCGGCGCGACCGACCGCCGGTCGCCGACCGTGATGACGAACCTACTGGGCGATGTCGAGGAGACCCAACCCGCCGCGCTCCGCGGCGTCGAGGAGATTCTGGGGACCTCGCGCGCCGCGCTCCACTGGTACGGCAAGCGCGACGCTCGCCCGCTGCGGAAGATGGGCCACGTCACGCTGACCGGCGCGGACGACGCCGACGTGGAGGACCTGCTCGCACGGGTTCGCGGGCTCCGCGATTCTGCCACGTTCGTCGGACAGGACTGACGCCGACGAGCACTCGTCGGACCGGGCACTCTTCGGGTCGGGCAGTGGCGTCAATCCGAACCCAAAACGTACATTGATCGGTTGGCCGTCGTTCCGAGCATGACGGGATCTGCAGAAGTGGATTCGCTGATCGAGGAGCTACACGCACAGGCCGAACAGGACCGCGACCCCGAGGCCACGCCCGACGTGGGCATCATCATGGGGAGCGACTCGGATCTCGATGTGATGGCCGGCAGTGAGGACGGCCGCGCCGGCGCCTACGACGCGTTCGTCGAAGAGTTGGGCTTCGAGGAACAGACCGACTACGACGATCCGCCGGAGAGCCGCTTTACGTTCGAGACGTTCGTCGTCTCTGCCCACCGGACGCCCGAACTGATGTACGCCTACGGCGAGACCGCCGCCGACCGCGGCATCGACGTGCTCATCGCAGGCGCGGGCGGGAAGTCCGCCGACTTACCGAACATGACGGCCTCGATCGCGTACCCGCTGCCGGTGATCGGCGTCCCCGTCCAAGAGAAGTCAGTCGATTCTGTGATCGGGATGCCCACCGGCGCGCCGCTGGTCGCCGTCGACGCCGGGAAGTCCTTTAACGCCGCACTGTCGGCAGCGCAGATCCTCGCTCGCGAGCACGACGAGCTCCGCGATCGCCTCGTAGAGTACCACGAGAACCTGCAGGACGATGTCGGCGTCGTTTCGCGAGACCTCCACGAACTCGGGACGCCCGAGTTTCGGGAGCGCCGGGAGTAACGCGCGACGACACCTACGGGTGCGCTGCGAGTCGGCTCTGGTGACGTGTTTGCGGGCCGAAACGCAAGAATCAACCCTTATATGGGTGCGTTCCCAACCTCCGAACGTCACGGAGAATATCGCATGTCATGGATAGCAGTCGGCGCGTTGGCGCTGGTAGCCGTTCTGGTACCGCTCGGGATGATAGCGGTATCGTGGCTGCTGCGGCCGACCGTGCCGGAAGACAGTAAACGCGCCACCTACGAGAGCGGCGAGATCCCGACAGGGGGGACGCAGATCCGTTTTAACATCCAGTACTACATGGTCGCGCTCCTGTTTCTCGTATTCGACGTCGAGACCGTGTTCGTCTTCCCCTGGACGATCGTCTACCAGTCGGTGATCGAGGACTTCGGACTCGTCCGTGCCCTCGTCCCGATGCTGGTGTTCATCGGTACGCTCGTCGTCGGTCTCGTCTGGGCCTGGCGCAACGGCGCAGTCAAATGGGCCCGCAGCGTGCGGGTCGCAGACCCCTCAGGAAACGTTGAACAATGAGTAGCGACACACCACGGGAAGCAATCACCGGGAGTACAGACCCGCTAACAGAGACGCGCGAAGCGCGTATGGGGTCGGGCACCGACGACCGCTTCAACTCGAAGCTCCGCGAGGCGTTCGGCGCATCGCCCTTCATCCTCACCAAGTTCGACTCCTTTATGAACTGGGTGCGGGGCTCCTCGATGTTCATGCTCCAGTTCGGGATCGCGTGCTGCAGCATCGAGATGATGCACACGTACGCGGTCAAGCACGACCTCGACCGTTTCGGCTCCGGCGTCCCCCGCGCCTCGCCGCGGCAGGCGGACGTGATGATCGTCCCCGGGACGATCGTCTCGAAGTTCGCCCCGCGGATGAAGCGCGTCTACGACCAGATGCCCGAACCCAAGTTCGTCGTCGGAATGGGCTCGTGTACGATCTCCGGCGGCCCGTTCCAAGAAGGGTACAACGTCATCAAGGGCGCGGAGGAAGTCATTCCGGTCGACATCCAGATTCCCGGCTGCCCGCCCCGACCCGAGGCGCTGGTCTACGGCGTCGTCAAGCTCCAAGAGCGCGTCGCCAACGGCGAGTCCTCGCCGGTCGTCGTCAAGCCCTACGAGCTCGAACAGTTCGGCGACCTCGAACGCGACGAGATCGTCGACCAACTGGCCGATCAGATCGACGAAGAGGATCTCGTGATGCGGTACAACTGGGCTGATTCGCCATGACTACGCTAAGACGTTCCTGCTCGCTACGCTGCGCGGGCTGCGACTCATCTACTCACACTCGACACCGGAGGTGGCTCGCGTGAGCCGCTCCGAGCTCCCCGACACGCCCGAGGTCGGCGTCGACGAGGGCGAAGTCGACTACGACGCGCTCGAATCGCTGCTCGGCGAGTACGTCCTCGAACGCGAGGATCACATCAACGCCGGCGGGTTCGTCATTCGCCCCGACGACGTGCAGGATGTCCTCTCGACGCTGCGCGAGGAGGCCGGCTTCGACCATCTCTCGACGGTCACCGCCCAGCAGTACGAGGATCGCTACGAGTCGATCTACCACCTCAAGAAGTACGACGATCCGACCCAAGAGGTCAACGTCATCGTGCCGACGACGACCGAAAACCCCGTCAGTCAAAGTGGGGCGCCGGTGTTCCGCACCGCCGACTGGCACGAGCGTGAAGCCTACGACCTCGTCGGGATCGAGTACGAGGACCACCCCGACCTGCGTCGCATTCTGCTGCCCGAGACGTGGACGGGCCATCCCCTCGGCGGCGACTACGACCAGACCAAACCGCAGATCGTCTCGCTGACCGAACACGCCAATCCGCTGCAGGAAGACCACCGGGTCGAAGGCGAGGGGACGGACACGATGTTCCTCAACATCGGCCCCCACCACCCCGCGACCCACGGTGTGCTCCACCTCGAAACCGTGCTCGACGGCGAGCAGGTACTCGATGTCGATCCGGATATCGGCTATCTGCACCGCTGCGAGGAGCAGATGTGCCAGCAGGGCACCTACCGCCACCAGATCATGCCCTACCCCGACCGGTGGGACTACATCTCGGCTGGCCTGCTCAACGAGTGGGCGTACGCACGCACGGCCGAGGACCTCGCTGACCTCGACGTGCCCGAGTACGCACAGATCATCCGGACGATGAGCGCCGAGCTGTGCCGGATCGCCTCGCACCTGCTCGCGCTGGCGACGTTCGCGCTGGACATCAACGGCGACTTCACCGCGACGTTCATGTACGCGATCCGCGAGCGCGAGAAGGCCCAGAACATCCTCGAAGACCTCACCGGTCAGCGCCTGATGTTCAACTACTTCCGGCTCGGCGGCGTCGCGTGGGACCTGCCCGAACCCCGCGAGGAGTTCTTCGACAAGATCCGCGATTACCTCAACGAGCTGCCCGAGGCCTCCGAGGAGTTCCACAACCTGCTGACGAACAACGAGATTCTGCAGGCCCGGACGGTCAACACGGGCATTCTCGAGCCCGAGGCCGCAAAGCAGTACGGCGCGACCGGACCGGTCGCCCGCGGCTCCGGCGTCGACTACGACCTCCGGCGGGACGACCCCTACGGCTACTACGACGAGCTCGACTGGGACGTTATCGTCGAGGACGGCTGCGACAACTTCTCGCGCCTGCTCGTCCGCATGCGCGAAGTCGAGGAGTCGGCCAAGATCATCGACCAGTGTGTCGACCTGCTCGAAGACTGGCCCGAGGACGACCGCGAGATCCAGAGCAACGTCCCGCGGACGATCAAGCCCGACCCCGACACCGAAATCTACCGCGCTGTCGAAGGTGCGAAGGGCGAACTCGGCATCTACATCCGCGCCGACGGCACCGACAAGCCCGGCCGGTTCAAGATCCGCAGCCCGTGCTTCTCGAACCTGCAGACGCTGCCGGAGATGGCCGAAGGCGAGTACATCGCCGACCTGATCGCCTCGCTCGGTAGCCTCGACATCGTGCTCGGAGAGGTGGATCGATGACGGCACCGCTCCAGACGTTGATGCCCGAGCAACTCGCCGAGTGGCTCGGACTCGACGCTTACGGTGGGGCTGGCCTGTTCGTCGCCGCCCTCATCGCGTCGGCGCTGGTCGCCTCGCTGATGCTGACCAACGCCGCACTGGCCGGCCCGTGGGCCAAGCGAAAGATCACGGCCGCCTTTACTGACCGGATCGCTGTGAACCGTCACGGTCCGTTCGGTCTGCTCATCATCATCGCCGACGCGGTTCGGCTGATGTCCAAAGAGCTCATCATCCCCGAGGGCGCCGACCGCCCAGCCTACGACATCGGTCCGATGGTCGTCGCTTTCTCGGCGCTACTCGGCTTTGCGGTGATCCCGATGGGATCGATCGCGGGCATCAACTTCCAGATCGCCGATCCCGAGATCGGCCTCGTGTTCGCGTTCGCGATCGCGTCGATCGCCAGTCTCGGTCTGGTGATGTGTGGCTACGCCTCGAACAACAAGTACTCGATGCTGGGCGGTCTGCGCGCGGTCGCACAGAACATCGCCTACGAGATTCCGCTGATCGTCACTGCGGCGTCGGTGGTGCTGTTCTCGGAGTCGCTCCAGATGACCGAGATCGTCGCCGCCCAGACGGAGACGCTCGTCACCATCGCGGGCATCTCGATCCCGTCGTGGTACGCCTTCGTCAACCCGTTCGCGTTCGTACTGTTCCTGACCGCGAACCTCGCTGAAGTCGGTCGGAACCCCTTCGACACGCCGGAGGCGCCGACCGAGATCGTCGCCGGGTATCAGACGGAGTACTCCTCGATCTACTTCGTGCTGATCTACCTCGGCGAGTTCCTCCACATCTTCCTCGGCGGCGCCATTCTGGCGACCGTCTTCCTCGGCGGCCCTGCCGGGCCGGTCCTGCCGGGGCTGGTGTGGATGATCATCAAGATGTGGGCTGTGTTCCTGTTCACCCAGTGGGCGCGGTCGGCGATCCCTCGGGTGCGCATCGACCAGCTTATCGAGATTGGTTGGAAAGGACTGCTGGTTCTGTCCTTTGCTAACCTGGTGCTCACGGCCGTAATCGTGGGGGTGCTGATTGCATGATCGGACTGCTCAAATCCATGGCGACGACGATGAAGCACGCGCTCGACGGTAACACGTTCACCGTCGAGTATCCCGAAGAAGCGCCCGAAGTGTCGCCGCGGTTCCGCGGCGTCCACAAGTTCAGCCAAGAGCGCTGTATCTGGTGTCGGCAGTGCGAGAACGTCTGCCCGAACGACACGATCCAGATCGTCACCGACGACAAGCGCAACGGCGAGCAGTACAACCTCCACATCGGCCAGTGTATCTACTGTCGACTGTGCGAGGAAGTCTGTCCGGTCGACGCCATTCTGTTGACCCAGAACTTCGAGTTCACGGGCGACACGAAAGACGACCTCGTCTACAACAAAGAGCAGCTCAAGTCGGTGCCGTGGTACAAGGACATCGACCCGCTGAACTCGCGTGAACCCGACCGCGACGCGTGGATCGGTGAAGGCGAAGGCGAAGTCGACTACCAGTAATCGTACGACGAGCGCCACCGGCGCGAGTCGTTTCTCCGGACGCGACCGAGCGAAGCGAGTGGAGCGTCCGGCTTTTTGGCCCAGATTTTTCGAGGAGAGGTGTGCGAGCGCAGCGAGCACACCCGACGATGAAAAAGGTGGCATCCGACCCGCTGAACTCGCGTGAACCCGACCGCGACGCGTGGATCGGTGAAGGCGAAGGCGAAGTCGACTACAAGTAGCGCAGTTTCACTTTTCGGGCCGGTCTACTGTTCGTACGGATTTGCTGCTGCGGTCAAGCGAGTGATGTCGTCGAACCGATCGAAGTCATCGTCGAAGCTGTAGAGAAACTCCGTTTCAGTCCGTCGCATGTGAGCGACGAGGATCGCATCAGTGATCTCGACATCGCTCTGCCGGCGAAACACAGTCTGCCCGCGGGCTAGGTCCTCGCGTGCGAGATGGCGGATTCGGAATCCGCTGCTTTCCTCAAGGAACGTCAATGTCTCTACAGCACGATCGGACCCGGCACGCTTCGAGATGGGGTTCAGAATCTCCGGAAGGGTGTAGTTTGTTACGATGCCTCTCGGGAGGCGTCCCGCGTCCATCGCTTCGACGATCGCTGCGGCTTTGTCGTGGTACTGATCCCGCGCACTCCTGAACGCGAAAAGGACGTTGGAGTCGACGATGGCGTCGGCCATCAGGACCAGTCGTAGCCGTCAGTTGCCTCTACGGCGTCCGTTTCACCCATGTCGACGGGATCGAGATCGGATGCCACTCCGTGGCGTTCACGGACGATTTCGGCAACGAGACCATCGTCGTCCTCGGCGTGCCATCGAAGCCGATCACCCGGTTCGAGATCGAGATGCTCGCGGACGGCTTTCGGGATCGTCACAGCAAAGCTCTCGTTGACCGTGGTTTCGTTCTCGTCCGTCGCCATGGGTGGCGATAGTTGGTCCGTGCGCATAACAATTATGCCGACAATTGTTTGATTCGGTGGGCGATAGCTTCGCGCGCGAGCGGCGCCGGACGCCATCGCTATCGTTCGGCCGGCCTGACACGGCAATATCGACCAGCGTTTCCAGACTGAGCCGGGAGAGTCGACCGGAACAGCGGCATTGAGCGGTCGATCTCCGAACAGTCTCGAAATCTTCAAAGGGCATCCGCGACGAGAGGGTACTAATGGCACTTGATTACATCGCGTTCGCGCTGTTCGCACTCCTGACGGTCGGGAGCAGCGCCGGGGCGGTGCTGATGCGGGACGTGTGGCACGCCGCACTCCTGCTCGGCGTCGCGCTGACCAGCGTGGCGGGGTTCTACGTGATGCTGCAAGCCGAGTTCCTTGCAGTCATCCAGATCCTCGTTTACATCGGCGGCGTGTTGATCCTGATCACGTTCGGCGTGATGCTGACACGTGGACGCGAACCGGACGAGGAGGTGACACGGCATGGTAGCTGACGTGGCGACCGGCCGTTCGCGGAGGTGGTGTCGGTGAGCAAGCCCGAGTTCCGCGTCGGCTCGCACCTGTTGCCGGGCCTCGTCGCAGTGGCGCTGTTCGCCGTAATGGCGACGGTGTTCCTCGGCGCTGGGTTCGCCGCGCCGGCCGGCTTCGGCGACGCCTCGGTGATGGAGGCGATCGGGTTCGCGCTACTGGATATCGACGCCGCAGACGGCGTTCCCGTTGATGGATTCCTCGTCGCGTTCATCCTGATCGCCGTGGTGCTCGACGCCGCGCTCGACGGCGCGATCATGCTCGCACGAACCGAGGACGACGAGGGAACGGCCCCGCTAGAGACCGACGGCGGCGAGCGAGGTGAGGACCGATGACGGTCCCGATGAACTACTACTTGGTGCTGTCGGCCGCGGTGTTTTGCATCGGGCTGTTCGGCGTCCTCACGCGACGGAACGCGATTATGTTCCTGATCTCCGTCGAGTTGATGCTCAACGCCGCGAACATCAATCTGATCGCGTTCTCGTACTTCCACGGGAACCTCACCGGACAGGTGTTCGCCCTGTTTACGATCGCACTGGCTGCAGCGGAGGTCGCCATCGGTATCGGGATCATCCTGGTGCTGGTGCGGAACTTCCGCAACGTGGACGTTCGGAAAGCAACGACAATGAGGTGGTAATAGATGGCGTTCGAATACGTTCCGGCGATCGCCGCACTCCCGTTCGTATCGTTCCTGCTCGCGCTGGTCGCGGGCAAGTATATGCCCAAAGGCGGCGCGTTCGGTGGTATCGCCGCCACGGCCGGGTCGCTCGTGCTGTCTGTGCTGACGTTCGTCCAGGTCCGGGGTAACGGATCTCATCAGGAGACGCTGTACACGTGGGTCAGTCCCGACGCCGCCGGCGCACCGGAGCTGACCTTCGGCATTCTGGTCGATCCGCTGTCCTCGCTGATGCTGGTCATCGTCTCGCTGGTCGCGCTGCTGGTCCACGTGTTCAGCTTGGGCTACATGAACGACGAGGGCGAGACGGGCCTGCCACGGTACTACGCCGGGCTGGGTCTCTTTACGTTCAGCATGCTCTCGTTCGTGTTCGCCGACAACCTGCTGATGGCGTTCATGTTCTTCGAGCTGGTGGGCCTGTGCTCGTTCCTGCTGATCGGGTTCCACTTCCGCACGGAGAGCGCGCCGTCGGCCGCGAAGAAGGCGTTCTTGGTCACCCGCTTCGGTGACTACTTCTTCCTGATCGGCGTCGTCGGCATCCTAGCGACGTTCGGCACGACACAGTTCGCGGGCGCCGAGTCGTTCCCCGCGATCGCCGAGCAGGTGCTTTCCCCTGAAGGGAGTGCCGAGATCACAACGTACCTCGGCTTCGACCCGCAGACGTGGTTCACGATTCTGGGCCTGCTGGTGCTGGGCGGCGTCGTCGGTAAGTCCGCGCAGTTCCCGCTTCACACGTGGCTCCCCGACGCGATGGAGGGCCCGACGCCCGTCTCCGCGCTGATCCACGCCGCGACGATGGTCGCGGCCGGCGTGTACCTCGTCGCGCGGATGTACGGCTTCTACGCGCTCAGCCCGACCGCGCTGGCGATCATCGCCTTCGTCGGCGGCTTCACCGCACTGTTCGCGGCGACGATGGGCGTCGTCAAGAACGAGCTCAAGCAGGTGCTGGCGTACTCGACGATCTCGCAGTACGGGTATATGATGCTCGCGCTGGGGTCGGGTGGCTACGTCGCCGCGGTCTTCCACCTGATGACCCACGCGTTCTTCAAGGCGCTGCTGTTCCTCGGCGCCGGGTCGGTGATCATCGCCATGCACCACAACGAGGACATGTGGGACATGGGCGGTCTCAAGGACAAGATGCCCGTGACCTACGCGACCTTCCTCGCGGGCTCGCTCGCGCTCGCGGGCATCTTCCCGTTCTCGGGCTTCTGGTCGAAAGACGAAGTGCTCTACGAGGCGCTGGCTCACGGTCTGGGTGGCTCGACGCTGCTCTTTGCCGCCTGGGCGATGGGCCTGCTCGCCGTCTTCTTCACCGGCTTCTACACCTTCCGTATGGTGTTTCTCACCTTCCACGGCGAACCGCGCTCGGACACGGCGCGTGACCCCCACGGCGTTCGCTGGAACGTCAAGGGGCCACTGACCGTGCTCGGGACGCTGGCGGTCGTCGCCGGCTTCGTCAACATGGTGCCGGTCCAGAAGGTACTCGGCATCAAGGGCATCGACTACCTGCACGGGTGGCTCGACAGTCAGTCCGGCGAGTTCGCCGCGCTGTCGGCCCACCACTACGGAAACCTGCTCCACGACTTCGCGCACTACTCGGCCGGGACGATCCTCGGCGGCGTGGTGCCGACCGTGCTGATCTCGGCGGGGCTCTCGCTGGGGCTCGCACTGGCCGGCGTCGGTCTGGCGTACTTCCTGTACAACGTCGCCAGCCCCGAACCCCACACCGAGAACCTCGGGTCGGTCCGGGAGGTGCTCTTTAGCAACTACTACTTGGACGAGTTCCAAGTGTGGCTCGCCGAGGGCGTCACGATGCAGACCGCCCGAGCCGCGGACACGTTCGACCAAGGCGTCGTCGACGGCGTCGTCAACGGCGCCAGCAGCGTCAGCCTGTTCAGCGGCGATCGGATCCGTCGCATCCAAACCGGTATCGTCACGAACTACGCGGCGCTGCTCGCGTTGAGCCTCGTCGTGCTTATCGTCGCCTTCGGCCTCGCCGGAGGGTGGTTGCTATGATGATCGAAGCGCTTATCGCAGTTTGTCTGGTCGGCGCGGCCGCGGTGTTCCTAGCACCCGACAGGTACGCCGGCCGCCTGGCCTTCGGCGTCAGCCTGCTCCCGGTCGTCGGGAGCCTGTTCATGTACAGCCAGTTCGACGCCAGCGGGAACGCCCTGCTCGCGTCGTCCGAAAACGTCGCGTTCTACACGCGAACGACGTGGATCGAGGTCGGGAACTTGTTCCGCCTCGATTGGCACGTCGGCCTCGACGGCATCAGCATGCCGCTGCTCGCGCTCACGACGATCCTGACGACGCTTGCGATCGTCAGCGCGTGGACGCCGATCGACGAGCGCCAGTCCCAGTTCTACGGGCTGGTGCTGTTCATGGAGGCGGCCCTGATCGGCGTGTTCTCCGCGCTTGACTTCTTCGTCTGGTTCGTCTTCTGGGAGGCCGTTCTGATCCCGATGTACTTCCTCATCGGCGTCTGGGGCGGTCCGCGCCGGAAGTACGCCGCGATCAAGTTCTTCGTCTACACGAACATCGCGTCGCTCGTGATGTTCATCGGCTACGTCGCGCTCGTGATCGGGCTCGGCATCGACACGTTCGACATGGCTGACGTGGCGACGGCGTTGGTGGTCAACGACGCCGCCCCGAGCGCGTTCCCGGGCATCTCCGCGGGCGCGCTCAAAACGGCCGTGTTCTTTGCGATGTTCGCCGGGTTCGCGGTGAAGGTGCCCGTCGTTCCGGTCCACACGTGGCTGCCGGACGCCCACGTCGAGGCGCCGACCCCGGTGTCGGTGCTGCTGGCGGGCGTCCTCCTGAAGATGGGGACCTACGCCCTGCTCCGGTTCAACTTCACGATGCTGGCGGACGTGGCCACCGAGTTCGCGTGGCTGCTCGCCGGCCTCGCCGTGATCTCGGTGATCTACGGCGCGATGCTGGCGCTGGCCCAGCAGGACCTCAAGCGAATCGTCGCGTACTCCTCGGTCTCCTCGATGGGGTACGTGATCCTCGGACTCGTCGCCTACACCGTCTACGGCGTCGGCGGCGCGACGTTCCAGATGGTCAGCCACGGCCTGATTTCCGGGCTGATGTTCATGGCGGTCGGCGTCATCTACAACACGACCCACACCCGGATGGTGACGGACATGTCCGGACTGGCCGATCGGATGCCCATCACGACGGGCATCTTCCTCGCGGGCGCCTTCGGCTATATGGGCCTGCCGCTGATGAGCGGGTTCGCAGCCGAGTTCTACGTGTTCGCGGGCGCCTTCGGCGCCACCGAGTCGATCGGCACGTACGCGCCGGTCTTCACCGGGCTGGCGATGTTCGGCATCGTCATCGTTGCAGGCTACCTGCTGTTTGCGATGCAGCGGACGCTGTTCGGGCCGTTCAGTCTGGAGACCGACTACGAGGTGACGCGCGCACCGGCACACGACGTGTTGCCGCTGTTCACGCTGCTCGGACTCGTGATCCTGCTGGGCGTTGCACCCGAGTTGGCCTTCGAGATGATTCGTGACGCCGTCGGAGCGATTCCGGCGGTGGGAGGTGCATAACAATGGCTGAAATAGCAATCTCAGACCTCGACACGTACAGGGTGCTCGCACCGGTGTTGCTGCTGGTCGGGACGGCGATCCTGACGTTCCTGATCGACAGCATCGACCCCGATTCGACGAGCTACCGGCTGGTCGCCGGCACGTCGATCGCGGGCACGCTGGCGGCGCTCGGCATGACGATCTGGTATATCGGCATCGGCGTCGGCGTCGGCGGCGATCCGGAACAAGCGGGCGTTCAGGGGCTGTTCGAGCTGTTCGGCGGCGCCCTGATCGTCGACCAGATGGCGCTGTTCTTCGTCGCCGTCGTCACCAGCGTCACCGCGCTGGTGTTGATCGCCAGCTACGACTATCTCGACGGCCAGCCCCACGCGGGCGAGTTCTACTCGCTTGTGCTGCTGGCCGCGACCGGGATGGCGACGATGGCGATGGCCGACAGTTTCGTCACCGCATTCATCGCGCTCGAGCTGGCGAGCCTGCCGTCGTTCGCACTGGTCGCGTTCCTCAAACACGATCGCGGGAGCGTCGAAGCCGGTCTGAAATACTTCCTGATCGGCGCGCTGTCCTCGGCGATCTTCCTGTACGGCATCAGTCTGGTGTACGTCTCCACCGGCCACCTCGCGTTCGGCGAGGTCGCAACGCAGGTCGCAGAGGGCGGGTTCGACCAAGGCATCCTCGCGCTCGGCGTGTTGATGATCGTGGGCGGGCTGGCCTACAAGACTGCTTCCGTCCCCTTCCACTTCTGGGCGCCCGAGGCCTACGAGGGCGCGCCCGCACCGATCAGCGCCTTCCTCTCTTCGGCGTCGAAGGCCGCCGGCTTCGTGCTGGCGTTCCGCGTGTTCGCCGAAGCGTTCCCGATCGCGTCGGTCGCCAACGGGATCGAGTGGATGCTCGTCTTTCAGGTGCTGGCCGTCGTTACGATGGTGCTTGGCAACTTCGCCGCAGCAGTTCAGGAGAACGTCAAGCGGATGCTGGCGTACTCCTCGGTCGGCCACGCCGGCTACGCCCTGATCGGGCTGGCAGCCCTGACCAGCGGCGGCGCGTACAACGAGTTCGTTCTCGGAAGTGCCATGCTGCACCTGCTGGTCTACGGCTTCATGAACACCGGCGCGTTCCTGTTTATCGCGCTGGCCGAACACTGGGAGGTCGGTCGCACCTTCGAGGACTTCAACGGACTGGCCACGAAGGCGCCGGTCGCCTCGCTGGCGATGACCGTGTTCCTGTTTAACCTCGCAGGGCTGCCGATCGGCGCCGGCTTCATCAGCAAGTACTTCCTGTTCGGATCGGCGGTCACGAACGGGATCTGGTGGCTCGCCGCGGTCGGCGCCATCACGAGCGCGCTGTCGCTGTACTACTACTCGCGGCTGGCCAAGGCGATGTGGATCGAGGATCCCGCCGACGATCTGGAGATCACCAGTCAGCCGGTCGGGCTCTACACCGCCGTCATCGCGGCGGCGGTCGTGACGGTCGTGCTGCTGGTGGCGTTCAACCCCGTCGTCTCGACGGCGGTCGACGCCGCCGCCGCGCTGCTGGCCTGACGCCGCGGACGGTCGCCTGACCGTTGGCCGCAACCGATTTCGTCGACGCGATTCTTCTGATGCGGCCGCTCGTTCTCGGAGACGGTAGGTTTTAACCACAGGCCCGGATACGGAGGATATGGTCACTCGGCTCGTTCTAGGGAGTGGCGCCGTCTGTCAGGCGCTCGTCGAGCGAGTCGTCGAGAGCGGCGGCCGCCTCCGTGTGATCACCGACGACACGGAGCGCATCGACACGCTTCGGGGGGACGGGCGACGGGTCACTGATGCCGACCCGACCGATCCGGAGACGCTCGAATCGGCCCATCCTGACGCCGAAGTGGTGTTCGTCGGTAGCGACGATCCCGCGCGAAACGCGACGATCGCACGCGTCGCGCGGACTGTGTATCCCGGCGCGTTGATCGTCGCCTACACCGGCTATCGGCCCAGCGACGCCCAGCGACGCCGGATCGACCGGCACGCGGACCAGCTGATCGATCCCGGAACCGCGACCGCTGACAGAGTGCTCGAACTCGTCTCGGGCGATACGGGCAAGCGGGCGCGCGAACTACGACGAACGTTGCAGTCGATCGAGGGTCCGATCGCGGTCGTCGCCCACGACAACCCCGACCCCGACGCCATCGCCAGCGCGCTGGCGCTGACCCAACTGGCCGGCGCCGTCGGCGCGGACGCCGAAGCGTGTTACTACGGCGACATTTCACATCAGGAGAACCGAGCGCTCGTCAACCTGCTCGATCTCGACCTGCGGCGACTCGACCCCGACGACCCCGAACATCTCTCGGAGTTCGAGGGGTTCGCACTGGTCGACCACAGCCGACCGGGGGTCAACGATCAACTGCCGGAGACGCTGTCGGTCGACGTTGTGATCGACCACCACCCGCCTCGCGGTCCGGTCGACGCCGACTTCGTCGATCTGCGCCACAGCGTCGGCGCGACGAGCACGCTCTTGACTGAGTATTTCACCGAGTTCGGGCTCGAAATCGACGAGACGGTCGCTACGGCGCTGCTGTACGGCATCCGGATCGACACGTGGGATTTCACCCGCGAAGTCTCCCAGTCCGACTTCGAGGCAGCCGGCACGCTCGTCCCCCACGCCGACATCGCGCTGCTCGAACGCGTCGAGTCGCCGAACGTCTCGGGAGACACGCTCGAAACGGTCGCCAGCGCGATTCGCAACCGCGACCAGCGCGGCTCGATCCTGACGAGCTTCGTCGGCGAGTTGGCCGACCGCGATGCCCTCGCCCAAGCCGCCGACAAACTGCTCGATATGGACGGCGTGACGACGACTGTCGCGTTCGGGCTCTTGGACGGCGTCGTCTACGTGTCGGCGCGGGCCCAAGGGTCGTCACTGGATCTCGGCGAGACGCTCCGTCTAGCGTACAATCAGATCGGGAGCGCGGGCGGACACACGGACATGGCGGGCGCCCAGATCCCCGTCGGGATGCTATCGACGGCCGACGAGGACGGCGATGCGGCCCGGGACGCGATCGAGGCTGTGATCAGGGATCGCTTCTACGACGCCCTGCGCGAGCGGCCGTTCGAGCTTCCACAGGAGCACGTCTCGGCGATTGCCGAGTTCGACTTCCCGCTTCGTTTGGCGGACGACAGTGGCGGACTGGCCCCCGACAGCGGCGGCGAGTACGTCGACGAGGAGTAACGGGCCGAGACAGGTTTTTCGTTGCTGGAGCCGATCTGTGCTCACATGGGGGTAGCCGACACGACCGGCAAGGCGCGGGTCAGCGAGTACATGACCCAAGACGTCGTCACAGTTGCACCGGACGATACGGTCGCAGACGTGGCGACCCAGATCGCCGAGAGCGACGAGCACAGCGGCTTTCCGGTCTGTGAGCGACGCCGAGTAGAGGGCTTCGTCAGCGCGCGCGACCTGTTGCTCGCTGACGACGACGACCCGCTGTTTAAGGTGATGACGACGGACCTGATCGTCGCCCACCCGGAAATGAAGGTCAACGAGGCCGCGCGCGTCATACTGCGCTCGGGCATCCAGAAGCTCCCGGTCGTCGACGACGCGGGCAATCTCGTCGGGATCATCAGCAACGCCGACGTGATCCGGAGCCAGATCGAGCGCGCGACGCCGGAGAAGGTCGGCAAACTGATGCGGACCTTAGAGAACATCCACGGCGTCGAGTTGCGCCAAGAGCGTCGAACGGTCGCACTCGACGCGCTGACGCCGACGCAGGGGAAAGTGTACGCCGACGAACTCGAAGGCCGACGCTACGAGCTCGAACACGGCCTCGCGGAGCCGCTGGTCGTCATCGACAACGGCGGCGAGTTGCTGCTGGCCGACGGCCACCATCGGGTGCTGGCCGCCGATCGGGTCGGCGTCGACGAGATGGACGCCTACGTCATCGTGATCGACCCGGCGCTCGAACTAGGGATGCAGCGAACGGCGGACCGCGAGGGGCTGGAATCGCTCGACGACGTCGAGGTCGTCGACTACGCGCGACATCCGCTGGTCGAGACTACCGAACGGCTGCAGTAAAAAACGGAATCGGTCGTTAGCGAGCCGAACTCAGGGCCAGTTGCCCGACTGCTCGTAGGAGTCGACGACGCGCTGGATCGCCACGACGTAGGCGGCCACGCGCATGCTCGGCAGGTCGTGCTCCTCGTAGGCGTCGACGAGCGTGTCGAACTGCTCGACGATGATGTCTTCGAGGCGCTCGTTGACGGTGTCCTCGTCCCAGTAGAAGCGCTGGCGGTTCTGGACCCACTCGAAGTAGCTCACGGTGACGCCGCCGGCGTTGGCGAGGATGTCCGGCACGGTCAGCACGTCCTTGTCCTCGAGCACGGTGTCGCCTTCGGGCGTGATCGGGCCGTTGGCGGCCTCGGAGATCACGTCGGCCTGGATGTCGTGGGCGAGGTCCTCGTCGATGGCGTTTTCGAGCGCGGCGGGGACCAGCAGGTCCACGTCGAGCGTCAGCAGTTCGTCGTTGCTGACTTCCTCCTCGGCCTCGCTGTAGCCGACGACGCTGCCGGTTTCGCGCTTGTGCTGCTTGGCGTCGACGGGGTCGAAGCCGTCGGCGTTGTAGATGCCGCCGCTGGAGTCCGACACTGCGACCACGTCGGCGCCCATCTCGTCGATGAGCTTCGCGGTGATCCAGCCGGCGTTCCCGTAACCCTGCACGGCGACGGTGGCGCCCTCGACGTCCTTGTCGAGGTAGTCGAAGGCCTCGCGGGCGGCGATGACCGTCGAGCGGCCGGTCGCCTCGACGCGGCCCTCACTGCCGCCGCTGGAGATGTCCTTGCCCGTGATGACGCCGGGCTCGGTCGTGTTTTCGAGGGTCTCGTAGGTGTCCTTGATCCAGTTCATCTCCCGCTGGCCCGTGTTCACGTCGGGCGCGGGAACGTCCTTGTCCTCGCCGATCAGGGGCGTGATCTCCTCGGCGAACGCGCGGGTGATGCGTTCGAGTTCGCTCTCGGAGTACTGGTCGGGGTCGATGATGATGCCGCCCTTGCCGCCGCCCAGCGGGATGCCGACGGTCGCCGTCTTGTAGGCCATCCAGCCCGACAGCGCGCGTACCTCGTCGCGGGATACCTGCGGGTGGTAGCGGATGCCGCCCTTGTAGGGGCCGCGGTCGCCGTTGAACTGCGATCGGAACGCCT
Organism: Natronoarchaeum philippinense; assembly: GCF_900215575.1. Taxonomy (NCBI): domain Archaea; kingdom Methanobacteriati; phylum Methanobacteriota; class Halobacteria; order Halobacteriales; family Natronoarchaeaceae; genus Natronoarchaeum; species Natronoarchaeum philippinense. Next base: position 745,460 of record NZ_OBEJ01000002.1, read on the forward strand.
TGAAGACCTCGATCGAGCCGTCGTCCATCTCGACCGAAAGGTTCGTCTCGAGCACGCGCTCGGGGTGCTTGAGGCGCTCGATGACGTCGTCGCCGACGTCGAGGTACTCGGCGGCCTCGTCGATCTGCTCTTGCAGACTCTCGAACGGGTTCGCTTCTTCTGCCATACGTCCGCATGGTAGGAGATGCGGGTTAAGACTAGCGGTATACAATGCTCCTTGATAGTATATATATACCCAAAGAGGGTATTATGATATATGTATATTCAAAGATCTAAGTCTCGGTTAAACACTATCGAGGAGCAACCGTGAGCAACTCGGCAATCGAGCGGTTCCGATATCGGTGCTGAACGGCCAGCGGCGTGGCGTTACTGACCGGTATCCGATTCGTCGTCGGGAACGCGCGAGAGAATGCGTTCTGCCTGCCGAATCAAGGGAGCGTCGATCATCTCGCCGTCGACCTCGTACACCACGGTGTTGGACGCTGGACGCGCGTCCAGAACGCGGCGGGCCCACTCAATCTGCTCGGCGTCGGGCGTCATCGCGTCGTGAATCGGATCAACCTGTGCTGGATGGATCGCCATCTTCCCGTCGTAGCCCAACTGGCGGGCGAACGCGGCGTCTTCGCGGAGTCCGTCTTCGTCGTCGATCGCGGTGTAGAGCGTGTCGATCGCGTCGACGCCAGCTGCCCGCGCGGCGGCGACGACGCGCTCGCGGGCGTACAGTACCTCCGTCCCCCCGCTGGTTCGGGTTGCCCCCAGATCCGCGGCCAAATCTTCTGCGCCAAAGAGCAGGCCGTCCGTCGGCGTCGCCGCGGCGATTTCGGGCGCTGCTAGCACGCCTGCGGCGGATTCGACGAGCGCAAGTACGGGCAGTTCGCGGCCGTGCTCGGCAGCCGCGTCGGCAAGTTCCGTCACCGACGCGGCGCTCGACGCCTTCGGTACGATCAGGCCATCGAGCACTGCCTCGGAGTCGTCGAGGACGACCGCCAGATCGGTCCTGCCCTCGGGAAGTGGATTTGTACGAACGAACACTTCGCAGTCGGGGTCGAACGACGGATCCGTCAGTACGTCGGCGACCGTCTGTCGGGCGTCATCTTTGTCGGCGGGTGCGACGGCGTCTTCGAGATCGAACGCGATGATGTCGGCTCCCGTCGTCGGCGCCTTGCGCAACATTGCCTCGCGGTCGCCCGGCGTGAACAACAGGCTCCTGCGGGTCATACTCTCGATTGCGGTGGGGCGGCCAAAAGTGTAGGTCCTACTGCGGGATGTGCGGTCGTCGCCGGCCAGCGGACTGTGGCACTCGGCGACGCCGAGGCGTCACACCACGCCTGTCGGCCGTTCGGGTCGGATACCGAGTTCGATCTCGACGGTCTGCTCGGCGCCGTTGCGACGGATCCGACACCGTATCGTTTCACCGGGGCTCGTGTTCAGCGCCAGATAGCTCCGGAGGTCCTCTGGGGTGGCGATATCGTTGCCGTCGACGCCGACGACGATGTCACCGCCGACCGGGACGCGGACGCCATCGACGCGCGTTACGTCGCTCGCTCCTTGGAGGACGCCGTCTGCCGGCCCGCCCTGCGTGACGGTGAGGACGAAGATACCGTCCGGTCGGTCGAGTTCGTTCGCCGCCGCGATGTTGGGCGTGACCGGCGTGAACGACGCGCCGAGGTAGGGGTGGTTGTATTCTCCCGACTCGATCAAGCGGGGAACGACGCGGTGGACAAGCGGCGCCGAGATGCCGAAGGCGATGTTGTCGCCGCCGCCGGAGTTGACGACGGCGAGCACTTCGCCGTCGAGCGAGACCAGCGGACCGCCGCTGTTACCAGGGTTGACCGCCGCGTCGGTCTGGATCGCGTCGGGGATGCGAAAGCCAGAGGGCGCCGGAATCGAGCGATTGACGCCGCTGACGATGCCGGTCGTGACGGTTCCGTCGAGCGAGTAGGGATTACCGATCACGACGACCTCCTGTCCGACCGTCGCTTGTCCCTGCACGAGCGGGAGCGGCGCTGCGTCGTCGGGCCGGTCCTCGACGCCGACCACCGCGAGATCGCTGTGGGGGTCGACACCGACCACGTCGCCTTGTGCCCACGATCCGCCGGCGTACTGCACGTCGACCGAACTTGCGCCGCCGACGACGTGCGCGTTGGTGATGAGGTGCTGTTGATCGTAGACGAACCCCGTCCCTTGGCCGCTGCCGGCACGGATCAGGACGATCGAATCAGCGACCGCCTCGTACACATCGGTGTACGGGCTGTCCGACGGTGAACTGTCGTTTGAGGGCGATTCTTGGGACTGGGGCGCCGCAGTAGTGGCCGACGGCTGTGAGTTACAGCCGGCCAACGCTGCCACCACTGCACTGGCACCGGTCGCGAGGAACGCCCGCCGATCGAGGGGGGTGTCTCCCATCGTTTGCTGTTATGAGCCACCACACTAAAGCACTGGGCGCGCACAGTCCGACGACGACAAAGCATATATTGTGGTAACACATACCACGCCCCAGAGGTGACGCCAGTGTCAGACCACGCAGCAGCCGGCCAGTGGGACAGCGCGACGACCGGAGCGAGCCAGCCCCAAGGCACCGAGACCGTCGAGCGCTACGAGACCGACGACGGGACGGTGTTTTTCGACGCGCAGAATCCGCTCGCGTGGATGGAGGCCTCGGTGACGCTCTCTCTCGCCGAGCAGGTGTAGTCAGCCCGAGTGCAGACGGGACGCTTTTTGTTGTCGGCTTCGAACTCCGATTGTGGTATTCGACGAACGAGCGGACGAGGAACCCGAGGAGCCCGACCCGGAGGCCGATCTGGAGCTCGGGCCCGACATTCCGACGCCGCCCGAGGCACCTCCAGCGTCGGAAGCCTCCGAGGAGCTCCAGAAGATGTTCTGGAGCGTCGTCGTCCTGCTGAATATGGCGATTCTGGCGGCCAGCCTCGGCGTCATGTACATCGTCTTCCGCGGACGCCTCCAGTTGGGCGGGGGGCTGCTCTTAGTGGGACTGCTCGGCGGCGCCCACGCCTACCGCATCTACAGGCGCTACGAGTACGGATAGCCGCTGGTCGACGCCGCTGCCGAGGATGCCGGCGTCCGGCTCACATCGCGGACATCGGTGGGCCTAACCCCTGTCGACGCCAACAAACAGCCGATGCGAACGGTTCGAGACGAGACCGGCAAGCGCTACGTTCTTCTCAAAGAGTCCGGCGACAGCAGCCTCGTTCGGGATCCGGAGACCGGCCAAGAGCGGTACATCGAGAACGACACGCTCGACCCCGTCGACGGGGAGACGCCGCTGGAAACTGCTGCGAGCGGAATTCCGGAGTCGGTTCGGCGCGTCGTCTCCGGCGTCCACGACGAGGCCGGACTGGGCCTGCTGGCCGATCTGGCCGACCGCGGGCCGGTCGCCGTCCGCGACATGCTCGGCGCCTACGACCAGTGCGAGAGCGATCTCCACGGCCGGCTGGCCGAGCTTCGCGCGGCGGGACTGATCGAAGAAGCGACGGTCGCGGGCGAGCGGGGCTACGATGCCACCGAGACGACGCGGGAAGCCCTCAACGCGCTGCGCGAGTAGCTATTCTGCCAGCAGCGACGGCGCCTCGCCGCGCTCGACGGTCGAGCGGTTCGTCGTCGGATCCTTGCGGACGTGAACGACGGCGTCGGCCGCCCCGACCAGCTCTTGGTCGTGGCTGACCACGACGATCTGTTCGACACCCAGATCCCGCATCGATCCGACGAGTTCGACCAGTTGCGAGACGTGCCCCGAATCGAGGAACACGGTCGGTTCGTCGAGGATCAGCGGCGGCATCGGCGCCGCGCCGTCGATCCCTTCCGCGAGCAGCCGGTAGATCGCACACCGCAGGCTCAGGTTGAACAGCGCGCGCTCGCCGCCCGACAGCTGTTCGGGAGCCAGCGCCTCGCCGTCTTTCTGGTACACCGTGAGCTCGTACTCGCCGTCGAGTTCGATGTGGGAGTACGAATCGTTCTGGTAGACCAGATCGAACGTCTCGTTGAGCATCCGCTCTAGGGTTTCGACGTTGTGCTGGCGAAGTTCCGCGCGCAGGTCGCCGTAGGTCTGCTGGAGCTGTTCGGCCTCGTCGTACAGCGACTCCAGCGCGTCGCGGCGTTCGGCGAGTTGCTCGCGGCGCTCGCGCAAGGATTCGAGCTCGTCGAGTTCGTTCCGGACGCCGCCGATCCGGTCGATCAGGTCGTCGCGGTCTTCGCGCAGCTCCTCGAGTTCCGACTCGGCCTGCTCGACGTACGTTTCTGCGCGCTGTTTCTCCGAGCGGGCCTCCTCGACTCGGTCGGCGTCGAACTCGGCTTCCAGTTTGCGCTTGCGCTCTTTCTTTTCGGAGAGGCGCTCCCGGCGCTCGTCGTTCAGATCGGCCTTTGCGGCGCGCTTTTCGCGCAAGTCCTCGATGTCGGCCTCGACGCCGTCGAGGTCGTCGAGCGCGTCCGCGAGCGATTCGAGCCGTTCGCGTCGCTCGCGCAGGTCACCCCGCTCGGCGTTGATCTCAGCGATCTGCTCGCGGCGTTCGTCGGCCTGCGCCTCGGCGTCAGCGGCCTCCTCGCGCTTTGCTTCCGCGTCGGCCTCGTGTTCGGCGGCTTCCTCGCGGAGTCGCTCGACGCGCTCGCGCTTGTCTTCGAGCGTCGCTTCGCGCTCGTCGATCAGTTGTTCGACGCTGTCGCGGTTCTCCCGGAACTGGTCTGCCTCGCGCTCGGCTTCGACGAGGTCGGTCGCAGTCTCGATGTCGTCCTCGACGGTTTCGAGGTCGGCTTCGAGCGCCTCGCGCTCTGCGTCGAGCTCCTCGACGCGCGCTTTGTCGTCGTCGAGCGTATCGACGTGGGGAGAGTCCTCGACCGGCTGGCCACACTCGGGACACTTGCCTTCCGCCAGCAACTCTTCGGCCTCTTCGACCTTCGAGCGGGCGGTCTGTAGTTCGGCGCGCACGTCGGCGAGTTCGTCTTCGAGGTCGTCCTTTTCCTCGCGGAGTTCCTCGCGGTGGGCTTCGGCGTCGCCGAACTCGACCGGGGCGTCCTCGAAGCGGTCTTTCGCAGCCTCGATCTCGTCGTCGATCGCGTCGAGTTTCTCGCGGCGCTCGGCGAGCGTCGCTTCGTCGTCGTCGAGGTCGGCGTCGAGGTCGTCGGCTTCCTCGCGCTTCTCGGCGGCGGTCGATTCGAGTTCGTCGGCGCGCTCGCGGGCGTTCTCGGCGTCGCTCGCGTACTCTTGGATCTCGACGTTCAGCGCTTCGAGGTCGTCGCGGAGCTGCTCGTCCTCCTCGCGGAGGTCGTCGACGGTGTCCTCGACTGCCTCGACGAGGTCGTCGGAGCCAGTGCTGGACGCCGATGCGTCCGCGCCGAGGTCGCCGGCGTCTTGCGCGTTTGCGAGCAGTTCGTCACGCTGCTCGCGCAGGTCGTCGCGGCGCTCGCGCTTCGTTGCGAGTCGGTCTTGGAGCCGGTCGCGCTCGGCTTCAGTCTCGCGGATCGTCGCCTCTAGCTCGTCGATGTCCTCGGCGAGGTCGTCGATCTCGTCGCGTTTCTCCTCGAACTCGTCGAGGACCGATTCGGCGTCCTGCTTCGTCTCGCGGGCGGTTTCGAGTTGGCCTTCGATCCGCTCGATCTCGCCGGCGACCTCGTTGCGCGCGCTTTCGAGCTCGTTGAGCCGGTCGTGGAGACCCTTCTCCTCTTTGGCCTCGATCTGGTCGTCGATCTCGTCGACGTTCCCGCGGAGCTCGCTCAGCACGTCTTTGACCGCCAGCCGCGCCTCGCTGGCGCGCTCGCGGTACTCCTCCAGTTTGCCGAGCTGGAGCAGATCGTCGATCATATCTTGCCGGTCGCTCGGCGAGGCGTGGATCAGCTTGTTGACCTCGCCCTGCCGGACGTACGCGCAGTTGACAAAGGCCTCGGCGTCCATCCGCAGCAGATCGGCGACGTGTCCCCGCACCGCGCGGGCGCCCTCGATCGTCTCCTCCGGCGTTTCGAGGACGCACTTTGCCGTCTGGGCACGGTCGCCCGAGATTCGGATGCGGCGCTCGATCCGGAACGACTCACCCCCGTGGTCGAAGGCAAGTTCGATCTCGGCGTCGTCGGCGCCGTTGGTCACTACGTCGTCGAGCGTCCGGTCGTCGAGTGCCTTCGAGCCGTACAGCGCGAAAAAACACGCCTCCAGCAGCGAGGACTTGCCGCTGCCGTTGACGCCGTGGATCACCGTCACGCCCTCGTCGAGTCGGAGGTCGGCGTCGCCGTAGCACTTGAAGTTCTCCAGACGGATATCGCGGAATTTCACAGGTACTCCTCCATGGATGACTGGGACTCGTCGTCCGCACTTTCGGTGGGCTCGTCGGCTGCGGTGTCGGCGTCTGCGGCGCTGGTATCGTCTGCGACTCGCTCGCCGTCGCTGTCGGCTGCGGTGTCGGCGTCGTCGCCGCGGGGCTCGTCGTCGCCGCCATCAGTGGCTGCGCTCTCAGCAGCGGCGTCCTCACCATCTGGTTCGGCGACGCCCTCGAACGCGTCGAGTCCGTCGTCCAGACGCTCCCGGATCTGGGTCTCGACGGTTTCGCGGACGTTCGAGTCGGCGACCTTGCTCTCGCGGACGGCCTCGTCGATGTCGCGGGCGGCAGAGCTGAGCCCGAGGTCGCGCAGGCGCTCGCGGACGGCGTCGTCGGGGTCGGCGAAGCTGACGCTGACATCGGACTGGTCGTCGATCTCCCGTCGGTCGTTGACGCGAGCGATCATCGCCCCGCGTTCGAGGGCGACCTCCTCGACGGCGGCGGGCGTGATCTCCTCGCCCTCGCCCTCGACGGTGACGATCACGACGGCGTCCTCGACATCGTGCTCGCGGACGCGCTCACGGACCCGCTCGGTTCCCTCGCCGTCTGCGAGTTCCACGTCGACGAAGCGGAACTCGCGCGTGTCGGCGACCGCGCGGCGAGTGATCGAGACGGCCTCGGTGCCGGCGGCGTCGGCATTCTCGAACCGGACGACGTTGTAGCCCCGATCGTCGCGCTCGCTGGCGCTGGCGCGCTCGGTCGACCCGCAGTAGGTGACCCACGCGCCTTCGAGTTCCTTCTTTCCGGGCGCATGGTTGTCGCCCAGCAGGACGGCGTCGAACGCGACGTTCGATTCGTCGAGTACCGTCTCGGTGTCCCAGTCGGCGTGGGCGAAGGGCTCGAACAGGCCGTGGCTCACCAGCGCCCGGTGGTCGGCGTCGGTCTGCTCGAACTCGTAGTCCAGATCGCCTCGGCGGGATTCGGGGACGAAATCGAGGCCGTAGAAGGCCGTGTCGCCGATCAGTTCGGGACTGGCGCCGAGTCGGGTTGCAAGGCCAAGATCCTCGAAGAGGTCGAGCCATTGGCCGTCGCGCTTGGTCTCGTGATTGCCGACCACCGCGAGGAACGGAACATCGGCGTCAGCGAGGTCCCGAAGCGCGGCGACGGTGCCCTGCAGGTCGCGCAGCTCCGGCCGGCGGTCGTGGAACAGGTCGCCGGCGTGAACGACGGCGTCGACATCGTCCTCGATCGCGTCGGCGACGACCCCCCGGAACGCGTCGAGGAAGTCCCGACGGCGCTCCGGCGAGTGATACTGCCTGTACCCGATGTGGGTGTCGCCGGTGTGGATCACCCGTGTCATTGTCAGGAGTTGACCGCGGCGTCTTAAATCGGTTCCGCGACCGGAGTGAAAGTGGACCACCGACGTGCGGGCTGGGTTGTCCTGTCACAGCGCCGGCCGGCGCTGTCGACGGGCTGTCCATTCGATTCGAGCCAGTGATTTGCAGTTTGATCCCGAAATAATTAAGACAGATAGGCATGAGAATCCCCCACAGTGGCTTCCCATCCGCGGCTCCGGTCGACCGACGACGTGACCCACTGGTGTGGCAACGTCTTCGAGGCGTTCGCCCTGACAGTCGGCGACGCCGTCGCGTGCCACGAAGTGCTCGACGACGCCGACGTGGGGACGGTGGACGGCCTCGTCCGTGCGGCTCGGAGCCACCCCTGTACTTTTCCGAACCCGATCGCGTTCGTCCGCGGCACGCTGCTGGCCTCGGCGCGCGGCGTCGACGCACCGGCCCGATACTGGGCGAACGCGCCGGAGGTGCATCTCGATTCGCTGTTTGCACCCTTTGACTGTCGCGTGACCGTCGAGTGGCGCGACGACGACACTCGTCGGATACTGCTCGAAGACGCCGACGGCACCGAGTTTCGGACGACGGTGACGTATCCGGAGACACCGCTTGGCCGGGACAACTATCCGGTGTTGCTCGCCGCGGTGAACCGCGATCTGCTCGACGGGACGGGCGTCGAACTGGTGTTGTTGGCTGGCCCGGCGGATCGCTGGCAGTACGCTCTCGGTGAGACGGCAGCACTCGATAAACTGCGCTCCCGGTACGGCGAGACGGTGCAGTTCGGCAACCGGCAACTGCTCGCCGACAACCAGCCCTCGGCGTACGTCCCAGAGGGCGACGGCGACGTGCCGACTCCCGACTGGGCGCTGGACGGGGCCGACGACACCGACAAGCAGTCACCGCGGTCGTCGGACGTATCGTTCGCGCAACTCGCCGAGCGTATCGAGCGTTCGGCCGAGTCGTTCGACGATGTCGACCCGGCTGACGGAAACGCCGATACGAGTGCCTCGGAACGGACGGCGACGAGCGGGAATGTTGAGACGTTGCTCTCCGACCTGTCGGATGTCTGGCCGCCCGGCGTTCCGACCACCGACATCATTGAGCCGAATAGCGACTCGACGCCGATGCTCGGGGCAGCCGCCGCCGACCCGGAACGAGTGGACGACGCGACGCCGATAGACGATCTTTTCGACGGTATCGAACGCGAGGTCACGTCGCAGTCTCGGGAATCAGGTGACGACGCAGACCGGTGCCGCCAGTCCGACTGCGCCGCAACGCTGGACGATATTTCGGACCAGCATGACGCCTTTCGGACCAGTGACGACCGGTCTGATACCGCTGACCGTTCCTGACGGGTCGCGCACGGGTAGAGTGTGTTCTCACACAAGTTGTAGTGAGTTCTCACTAGCTCGTCGTTCTCGTGGACTCAGTAAGAGAGATTTGCGCTATATCGGCTAGAGAGCGACTGCGACGCACGGATCACTCGATCGCCAGCGTGTAGAGTCGCTTTCGAGCGTCCGAGAAAGAAAACCGGGAGTCGACGACATCTTCTTCTTCGAGTCGATTCAGTGCGTATCGGACGGTTCGGGGCGGCAACAGCGTCTCCTCGGCGAGTTGGCTCTGGGTGAGCGTGTCGTTGTACTCCAGAACTTTCGCTACGAGCTTGGCGCTCGGAGGGAGATCACGAACGTCGTCCCAAGTCGCATCGCCATCTTCGGTATCCAGTCGCGCTGTCTCTGATGCACCCATCGTATGCCGGAGTAGCGGATACAGACTAATAATATTACCCATTCCAAGATATAACCTCAGGTTATCCACTGGCACGAGATATCGCAGAAATCGTCGTTTCGAGGCCTGTTGAAGCCGGTACGGTATATCGACCCTACCCGAAGCCTCTTATGAACCAACGCCCTAAGCCCGTGTGATGACCGATACTGTGGACGACGTCGACCTCCCCTACGACGAGGAGGACACGTCACAGCAGGAGAAAATAGAGGCTCTCCGCGAGCGTCTCGAAGTTCTGGAGTCCCAGAACGAAGAGATGCGCGACAAACTGCTGGACGCGAACGCGGAGAACAACAAGTACCAGCAGAAACTCGAACGGCTCACCCACGAGAACAAGAAACTCAAGCAGTCCCCGCTGTTCGTGGCGACCGTTCAGGAACTCACCGACGAGGGCGTCATCATCAAGCAACACGGCAACAATCAGGAGGCGCTCACCGAGGTTACCGAGGAGATGCGCTCGGACCTCGAACCCGACGACCGCGTCGCCGTGAACAACTCGCTGTCGGTCGTGAAGTCCCTCGAGGACGAGACCGACGTTCGCGCCCGCGTGATGCAGGTCGACGAGTCGCCGGAAGTCACCTACGAGGACATCGGCGGCATCGAAGAGCAGATCAACGAGGTCCGCGAGACCGTCGAGATGCCGCTGAAGAACCCCGGTGCCTTCGACGAGGTCGGCATCCAGCCGCCCAGCGGCGTCCTGCTGTACGGCCCGCCCGGCACCGGCAAGACGATGCTGGCCAAGGCCGTCGCCAACCAGACCGACGCCACCTTCATCAAGATGGCCGGCTCGGAGCTCGTCCACAAGTTCATCGGCGAGGGCGCGAAGCTGGTTCGGGACCTGTTCCAAGTTGCGCGCGACCACGAGCCCGCCGTGATCTTCATCGACGAGATCGACGCCATCGCCGCCAAGCGCACCGAGTCCAAGACCTCCGGCGACGCCGAGGTCCAGCGGACGATGATGCAGTTGCTCTCGGAGATGGACGGCTTCGAGGACCGCGGCGAGATCCGCATCATCGCGGCGACCAACCGCTTCGATATGCTCGACCGGGCGATTCTTCGCCCCGGCCGGTTCGACCGCCTCATCGAGGTGCCAAAGCCCGACACGGACGGCCGCGAGATCATCTTCCAGATCCACACCCGCGACATGAACGTCGCCGACGACGTGGACTTCGCGGAACTGGCGCGCATGGCCGACGAGGCGAGCGGCGCTGATGTTAAAGCGATCTGTACCGAGGCGGGGATGTTCGCCATCCGCGACGACCGCACCGATATCCGGATGGAGGACTTCGAGGAGGCGTGGCGGAAGATCCAGAAGGAAAGCGAAGACGAAGACATCTCCAAGACGTTCGCCTAAGCGGAACACGGGTTCCCGAATCAGGTCAGCGGCGTCGTCCACACCATTTTCGCGGGGCGGATCGCGGATTCGATTTGTCGTGCTCGTTCAGCGCCGGCCAAGCTACAAGATGTATCAGCGTGACGACGGCATATGGTCCCACGAGCGTTCCTCCAAACCACCCTCTGTGCCCTGTTCGTCGTCCCGCTCGTCGCCGTGGTCGCACCGGCCGGAGCAGCGCCGCCACCGCAGCCGCTCTGTGACGCCTGCGGGGAGAGCTTCGAGGAGCGGGTCGAAGACCGCGGCGTCGCCGTCGATGGCGAGTTCGTCATCTATCCAATCGAAGTCGACCGGAGCACGGCGGAAGTACGAGTCGGCAAGAACGGCACTGCCACGTGGACCGTCCGAAATCACCTCGACGACTCGGAGGGGACCGAGCAGTTGCGGTCGAACGCCAGCTACCGCACACGGATCGCAGACGGCGCGATGGGTGACGCCGAATTGCTCGATGCGACTGTCAGCCAGCCCAACGTTCTCACGTTGCGCTACCGCGAGAGCGGCTTCGCCGAGCAGTCGGTTCGCGGGACGCTCCGGTCGGGCGAGTTCACCAGTACGTACGGCTACCGGAACCTGCACGGACTGGGCGCCGATCGGCTTGTCGTCGTCGCACCGGATGGACACCGGATCGGACGAACTGTGTCGGACGCGACGGTCTCCGACGACGGCAGTCGGATGACCTTGACCGACCTCGACGAGCAGGGGATCGTCACGTTCGTCCCACGAGACGCCGCGCTCGGGGGGCTGTGGAGCCTGCTCGCCGTCGGTTCGCTGGCCGGACCGTCGATTGCGGTCAACGCGGTGGGGTTCCTTGTACCGTCGGTCGCGCTCTTTGCTGTCATCGTCGCGGTGAGTCCGAGTGTGTTCGCTGCGCTGGGACGCCGTTGGGGAGATGCGTCTGAACACCGACGACGTTGGGACGTGGGCTTGGTGCGTCGGGTACGGAACGCGCCCGGCGATAGCCTCGCTGCGGTAGGCGGACTCACGGTGGTGGCGTTGGTGGGGTTGGAGATGGTCGGCCCCGTCGGGCCGTCACTGCTCCCGATGCTCGGCGTCGGTATCACGTACGTGGCTCTCGGAGTGGCTGTGTCGCGTGGAATAGTTCGAAAGTGGACGAGCTACCGGAGCGCGGTCGTAATCGGAGCGCTCGGGGGCCTTGTCGCCGCGGCGAGCACCGTCGCCGCCGCAGCGGTGACCGGCCGATTGACGCCGTGGCTGCTATCGAATCTCCTCGTTCTCGTACCGATCTTCGCGCTCTTGCCGGCGGGGTATGCTGCTGGCCGCGGACGGCGTCGACTCGCGGTAGCGACAGCGACTGCCGGAATTGTCCTCGGTCTGTTGCCGGCGGTGCCGGTGACCGGTAGCGCAGTTCCAATCTTGTTGGCGCTCAATGCGACGGCGGTCGGCCTCAGCGCGGCTGTTGTCGGTGCGCCACTGCTGGTCCTCGGCGCGGTTCTCGGTAGCGGCCGGCGCGACGGCGAGCAGGAAATCGTCGAGGATCAGGTTGCAGAGAGCTGAGCGACGACGCCGCGCCGCTGACATCACGGACGCCGGCTTGGCCTGACGACAGCGCGTGCCCGACTACAGCAGGACAAACAGCGCGTAGGGGACGAGAAACAGTGCGGCGAACATCACCAGCAGGATAACGCCGTAGGCCACCGCGGTGCTGGCTGCAGTGAGCCATGCCGGGTGGTCGTACTTCTCGAATGCATCGATCGGCATACGTCTCCGTATGCGTGCGGGGAGTTAACAGTATTGGCACGGTCAACAACTGGCGGGTCGTTGGTTGATCGGACCAACTAGCGGTCGTTGGTCGATTTGACTTCGGCGTCGTCGAGGCGTCGCCGATCGGTCAGCCGCGCTTCGGATGGCAACCACCGCTGACCGCCTTCCGGACGGCTTTTAACGACTCCGCAACTACGGACCCGCAATGACGAAGATCGACGTGGTCGACAACCACGGCCAGTTCACGCATCTGGAGCAGCGCGCGCTCCGGGATATGGGCGTCGACGTGGAGCTTATCGACAACGAGACGCCGCCGGAAGAGATCGACGCCGACGGACTCGTGCTCTCAGGCGGACCGGATATCGACGATATCGGCCGCTGTGGCGAGTATCTCGATTTGGACGTGCCGGTGCTTGGCATCTGTCTGGGCATGCAGATCATCGCCGACGAGCTCGGTGGACGCGTCGGCGGCGGCGAGTACGGCGGCTACGCCGACGTAACCGTCGACGTGCTCGACGACGACGACCCGCTAACTGGCTCGCTCGCCCCTGAAACCCGAGTCTGGGCGAGCCACGCCGACGAGGTCAAAGAGCTCCCCGATGGCTTCACGCTCACCGGACAGAGCGACGTCTGCGACGTCGAAGCAATGAGCAACGCCGACCGGGATCTCTACGGTGTCCAGTGGCATCCCGAAGTCGCCCACACCGAAGAGGGCGAAGAGCTGTTCGAGAACTTCGTCGATATCTGCAACCGCTGAGAACTGCGGGCCGGCCGTGCTCGGATCCAGTCGATGCAAGCTCGGCTGCGTTCGGCCAAGCGGGACCGAAACCGGTCGACGCTATCTTTATTTTTCTCGTTCCCGAAGTTGACTCTATGACCGAGTCCGAGCGAAGCACTGCGGTCGTCGCCGCAGTGTGGATCGGATCGCTGTTGCTGTTCGCTCTCCCGGCGTTTCTGGCGACGGTCCATCTCGTCGACGCCGTTCTTGGGATCGCGAACCTCTCTGTTCCTCCCGCCGGTTGGCTGCTCGTCGACGCGATCGCGTTTCTGGTAGCGGTACAGGTCGCGACCGAAATCGCCGCTTGGCGACTCCACGGCGGCGGCTGGTTCCGGCGCGGCGGCCGGCGACTGCGGGCCGTGAGGATCGCGGTCGCGACGGGCATCTGCGTCGGCGCACTGACGCTGATCGCAGTCACGACGATCTGGCTGGTCGCGGCTGCAGCGACCGCCGGGGCCGGGAATGCTGTCATTGCGGGCATCGCACTGGCGTTCGTGATGGCGTTTGCGGCGAGCGCGGTGCTCACGGGGCGGGCGTTTCTGCGCGGCTATCGCCCTGACGGCCGCCTCGGCGGGCGTCCCGACTAGGGTCACATCGGAGCAGGTGTCGAAAAAGACGATCGTCGCCACGACATCTCGATGACGGCATCACCGAGACGGCGGCGTCACGCGTCGTCGAATAGCTCGTCGACGGCGGAGCGAGCGGCCAGCGCGGCGTCGTCGGCGATCCGGTCTTCGTCGGCGTCCGCGTCGGGCGCTTCGACGTACACGTCGACTTCGAGGATGCCGTCCTCGAACGTGACGCGGACATCGTAGTCGTCGACCGCGGATCGTTTCATGCGTGCAAAAATCACGCCTTCGGCCGCTTCCGCGGCCGCCTGAACGACTGCTTCGTCGGATGGCATCGGTCGCTTATGCGCCGCCGGGGCCCATGCCGCCCATCGGGCCGCCACCGCCGCCACCGCCGAGCATCTCCTGAAGCTCCTCCTGAAGCTCCTCGAACTGCTCCTGAACGCGCTCTTCCTGCTTGTCGAGCGTCTCGACGCGGATCTCGAGGTCGTTGACCGTCTCCTCGAGGTCGTCCTCGGCCTCGTCGTAGTCGGTCTCGACGAGCAGTTCGCCGACCTCGCGGTACATCACGGTGTCCTCGTCGATGTCCTCGAGCTCGTCGAGGGCCGTCTGGGACTCGCTGAGTTGTGTTTCGGCTTCTTCCTTCTGGACGGCGACTTCCTGAGCCGTCTCCTGAAGGTCCTGAAGCTGTTCGAGTTTCTCTTGTGCTTCCGGCGGCAGATTACCCTGCATACCTCTGAGGTAGTGGTCCGGACTGAAAAACCCCTGCATTATCGTCGACACAGTTCGGCAGGGCGCTCGTCGGCTATCAGTGCCCGGTCACGTCGCGATGCCGGGTGCTAGCCGCGATGCCGGGTGCTAGCCGCGATGCCGGGTGCTAGCCGCGATGCCGGGTGCTAGCATCCGGCAACGGTGCGACGCCGACGCTACGGCGTCGAACAGCAAAATGCAGATGTTAGGACGGCGAACGGGTACGGCCCACGTCGCACGTTTCCTCGGCGACGCCGACCAGTGATAGCCACGTGTTGGTCGCCGCACGGAGCGCAATCAGGTCGGCCGCCGCTACGTCGACGCGGACCGTTCGGCCGGTTCGTTCGAGAGCGACGCTGGAGCGGTCGTCGTCGATCTCGCCGATCTCTTGGCGGATGCTCCGCTCGACGATAGCAGCGGCCTCCGCAGAATCGTAGTCGAAATCGTACGTCGCCTGGTGGACGGGCGCGTCCATCTACTCGACGCCGACTTCCTTCACGTCGCGGCTCCGCTCTTTCAGGAGTACCCGGTGCCCGCAGTAGGGACAACGAACGCCGCCGTACTCGTCGAGTTCGACGTCGCGTTTACAGCGCGAGCACTTGTACGCCATCGTTACTCGTCCTCTGCGAGGGCGGCGCGAATCGATCGCTCGACGCTCTTTCCACCGGGCGTCTCCGGCCGGTAGGTGCCGCCGGCGAACTTGTGGTCACAGCGACGGCAGGCCCAGATGCCCGTGCCGGCGCGGTCGATAGTGTCGCCGCCACACTCCGGACAGGTGTGGTCGGCGTTCATGTCGTCTTCGATCTCCGAAATTCGCTTGCGGGCGACGCGGCCGTAGCGCGCGCCAAAGCGGCCCGCACTCCCGGTCCGTCCGTTCTTACCTTCGGCCATAGTACCGTGTGATAGCTCTACGGCACAGATAAACCCTTTGAGTCGTGGCGATCAGCGGAACTCGCGGTTGGCACGACGCACAAAGGCAAGGGATTCCGCGGCGACGAGACCTGTGGATATCGTCAGTCGTCGGTGGGTGTTCCCCAGACGTCGTCGGCGGTCGGAGGTGCGATAGTGAGTTCGTGTCCGACGAGTCCCGCAGCAGCCAACGCACCGAGGATAACTAGCGGCAACTGAGTGGTGGCGCCGCCGACGCCGACGAGCCGTTCGAGCACGGCGGCAAACTGCTCGATGACGAGTCCGCTCGCGGCGAGCACCGGCAACACCGCGAGCACGACATCGTATCTGGAGGCCATCTCTAATTACATGTAATTAGAGCCTCCCTTGTAAATGTGAGGAGTTTCGGGGGCACCATCCGTCGCCCGTGTTCACTGGACGTGCGTGTCACTTCACAGCAGTTTCCAGTCCCACCCCACCGTGTCGAGTGTTGTTCGTGTAGTTGCGTGGGGGCGTGATGGCGTACGTACGACCCTGTGTTTGGAGGGACACTCATTCCATTTAGAGGGACACCCACCCCACCGTGTCGCGTGTTCCGTCGAGAAGACGTGGGGGGTGGGGGCAGAGTTGACTCGGGCGACGTTCTGAGGAGAATATTATGAGACAGTAGACGAGAGACCCGCGACCGAGATTCGGTCCAAGGTACCCGAATATAGCAGTTTGTACCGTATTTGCAGTCTCTTTGTTTCGACGTAGAGGATCAGATAGCACCACCCCGTCACGAGCTCCGTTCCGATGCCGCGTCGTCGCGCGTTACAGTGTCTCCCACCCCACCATGTCGAGTGTTCTCGCGGAGAGGTACTGTGACATCGAAAATCGATCCACTCGTCGAAAACCGACCGGCTAGTGTGCCGTGAGATCGGTCTGTTCCGCCTGCCGCACGACGTTCGGAGGAAGGTCGACCGTTTCCAAGTCGTCGACCACGTCCGTGACCATCTCGACAGCGACATCGAGGTCGTACACGTAGTACTTCCCCCCGGCTCGTCCCTCGTTACGGGTGTTCCGGTGAAGGATACCCTGCATCGCTAAATCGGAGAGATGGTCGTGCATTCGGCGACGAACGAGTGGGTTGGTTCCAACGTACTCGGCTGCCGACCGATAACGTGGGTAGATCTCGCGCACGCGGGCGGGCGTCTCTTCTTCGAGCGCAAGGCTCAGGACGGCGACCAATGAGAGATGCCCATGCTGGGTCAGCTCGACCATACCCTGCTTGATCCGTCCGCGTTCGAGCGCACGCTGTGCGTCCCGGACGTGCTTTTCGGTGACCTGTGTAACGTCCTGCGAACGCGCGAGGTCGCCCGCTTTGTACAGTAGGTCGAGCGCCTGTCGCGCGCTGCCAGTGTCCTGTGCCGCGAGTGCGGCACACAGCGGTAGGACGCCCTCTGCGAGAACGTCTTCGTGTAATGCCTTGGCGGCCCGCTGGTCGAGAATGGACTCCAGTTCGCTGGCGACGTACGGCGAGAAGTGAATCTCTTCCTCACACAGCGCGTCCTTGACCTTCGGTGAAAGGCCACTTCGGAAGCTGAAGTCGTTGCTGATGCCGATAATGCCGGGCTTGCCGGCTGAGAGGTACCCGTTGGCACGTGCCCGTGGCAGCTCGTACAGTAGGTCGTCGTCGTCGCCGATGTGGTCGATCTCGTCGAGGACGATCAGCACCGTTCCGCCCAGCCGTTCGAGCTCGTCGTAGAGCATGTCGAAAATCTTCTGCTGGGGATAGCCCGTGGTGCTGATCTGCTCGCCGGGCGGTCGGAGTTCGTTCACCAGATTCGCGGCCACCTGATACGAACTCGTCAGGTTGTTGCAGTTCAACCAGACGATCGATAGATCGACATCGTCGTACTCTTCGACGTCCCGACGGAGATGATCGAGGAGAAAGCGCGTAGCGACCGTCTTCCCGACTCCAGTCTTCCCATAAAGGAAGATATTCCGCGGTTGGGCGCCGTTGACGACGGGCTGGAGCGCAGTCTTGTACGCGTCGAGCTCCTCGTCGCGCTCTTGGATCGAATCGGGCTGGTAGTCCTCGCGCAGGACATCCTCGTCACGAAATATTGTCGTGTCCCGATCGAACAGCGGCATTGGTCGTTATCTAGAACACGTCCTACATAAAACCGGCGTGTCGAGTGCGTCGCGTGATGTAAAATTTTAAATACCCCGACTCCCCCTCATGTCGAGTGTTCGGCGAGCAGTACAGGGTGAGCTTGGAAGACGAGCGGTCGGTTACTGCGTCGGGATGGGTTCCGGGGACGATCAACTCTAGCGATGATCGGTCAGTGACGCCCCCACCGCGTCGTGTGTTCCTCGACATCTCCATGTTCCCCGACATCTCCGTTCGTTCGGTACCACCTCGCAGTGAGAGTCGTACCGAGCACGAAACTGGGCCGACTGATCTGGATCGACGGATCCGACCTCGGGTATCGTCGCGCCCGTAGCTGGTGGAGCGTAGCCGGTGGAATGTCCGATTAGCTTCTAGCAGTTACGTCGGTTAAGTAACGTTCGGTTTTACTCAACTCCACTTTTGACCCCCTCCCTCGGGAATCTCCGGAACACGCGACATGGTGGGGTGGGAGACTATTCGTGTTTGCTCACTACCACTCTGCTCCACTCATCTGCTCCACTCATCTGCTCCACTCATGAACTCTGTGTCTTTCACCCGGGTGCCCCCAATCTCCGTTACACTCGACACAGTGGGGTGGGACCGTCGGTTCAACCAGCCATCGGTGCGGTGGAGCCGTGGTTCGACAGTTCCCCTCGGCTACAGAAACACTCGACAGTGTGGTGTGGAGATTGTCCGCAGGCGCCCGTTCGTAACTCCGGAGAACGTTCCGGCGAACTGTTCGCCTTAGTAGAGTTCGGCGTCGTCGAGCGCCTCGTTGAGGTCCTCGCGCACTCGTTGGCCGCCGTCGACGTCACGGGCGGTCGTCACGATGCGGTTTTCCTGCACGCTCGACCCATCTCGTAGGAGCAATCGGACGTTACCGTTGCCGTCTGCACGCGTGACTTTCGCGCGCAGTCCCGACTGGGATCCCGTCCCTCCGGCGTCGATCGGTCCCGGGATCACCTTCTTGACGTGTGGGTGCTCCGCGACGGTTTGGATCGCCTTCCGGCCGTCCCGCTCGCCGATCAGCGTGGTGTGAGATCCGCCGAGCTTCTCCATGGGCGGCAGGTCGACGACTTCGAGCGCGCGCTCGCCCCGGCGCTCGATCACCGTCTCGACCGGGTCGTCGCCGGCGACGCGGTAGAACTCGTGGTGCAACTGGCTCCTAATCGCGCGCAAGACCTCGCGGTCGCCGGTCGCGTACACTTCGTCGGGACGCTTTCGCAGAATCTCGTCGGCGATCTTGCCCGCGTAGTTCCGCAACTCGATCACGGCAGACTCGCCCTCCTCTTCGGGCATCGTCGTCACCGTCGTCTCCCCCACCACATCGTCGCCATCGAGCATCGTCACCGTCGATCGGTCCCGGTCCAGATCGAGCACGACCGTGTCGGCGTTGCCGGTGTTACAGACCAGACAGTAGTCTCCCGGCCGTTCGAGCGAACTCGCGCAACGCCCACACTCCATATCCCGAGAGTGGGCACCCAATCGGTAAAACAGCGTGCTTTCTCCGCGCCGAACCACTCGCAAAGACATCCGGGCGATCGCTCGTTCAGCCCATCTCCAACGGACCCGCCTTCAGAAACTCCCGGAGCACGACCGTCGCGTAGGACCCTTTCGGCAGCGCGAAGCCGACGCTCACGTCGTCGCCCTCGACCGCGGCGTCGAGCTCGGTCCGGACGAGGACCGCTCGGCGGGTCCCAGTCGAATCGAACTCGCCGGGCAGGTCGAAGTCCGCCGGTTCGAGATCGAGATCGGCCAGCACGTCGCGCTCGATCTCGCCCTGCTCGCCCTCGGCCAGTTCCGTCTCGGTCCCGACCAGCGGCGCCGTCACGAACGCGCGGCCGCGCTCGCAGTGGCGCGCCATCGTTTCGACGCGCTCGTCGGTCACGCGCTGGAGCCGATCGGTGTCTGGAACCACCAGTTCGCCCGGGGCCGATCGGTCCGAGAAACACGCCACGTCGCCCTCGATCGGGCGATCGAACGGCAGCCCCCGTGCCAGCCGTTCCGAGAGAATTCTGTTGAACGCGTACGACTGGGCGGCGTGGACGAACAACCGCTGGAGGTTACTCGGCACTGTCTCTAGGGCCTCACGGAAATCGGCCGGCTCCGTTCCCCCGCTCTCGACGAGCGAGTGCAGCATCGAGCGCTCGTAGCGCAGTCGCTGTGGGAACTCCTCCAGCACTCGCTGCCAGTCGCGGTCGCCCGACGCCGCGTCGTCGGCGAGCGCCCGCGCCTCCTGTGTCCCCTCCGGCTCGGATTCCGACGGATTACCGACGTACGCGAGCACCGCCTCCTCCCACTCCTCGCGGACGACGTGGAGGCCGACCTCGTGGGTGACCGGCCGCTGGCTGCCAAAGCGCTGCTGGCCGAAGTAGTTCGGGACGCCGATCTGCGCCCCGTTCGAACTGCCACCGTTCCCGACGAACTCTCGCAATTCCCTGACGACGGCGTCGGCCCGCTCCGGACTGTCGGCGTCGCTCACGACGATCTCGAACTCGTTGCCGACGAGGTCGCCGAACTCGATGCTTCTACCCGACCGACCGAGCACTTCGATGTCGGCGCCCCGAATCTCGGGCACGTCGTCGGGATCGATATCCCGGACGCTGAACAGTTGCGTCGTCACGGCGTGCTTGTCCTTCGTGCCGGCCCACGAGACGCGCTCGCGACTGACCCCTAGCCCGTCCGAGAGCCGCGCTGCGAAGTCGTTGGTATCCCAGCCGTGCAGCGTCGCCCGGAGGACGACGTGGGGGTAGCCTCCGACAGCGGCGTCGACCGGCTCGGTCTCGAAGCGCTCGATCTCGCGCACCCGGAAGTCCTCGTCGGACGCGCGCAGGCGGCCGCCGGTGCCGTCGGCGTCGCTGACGTACCACTCCATCCCTACCGCCTGTTCGATCGGGTGTGCCTCGCGCATCAGTACAGCGAGAGGTCGCCGGTCACTTCGTCGACCAGTTCGTCCTTGGCCGGGCCGATCGCCAGCGCCGTCACCGTCCCCGGATCGAGTTGGGTGTGGCCCGCGTCGCGGATGATGGCGTTTGGAACACCCTTGCGCTCGGCCACGTCAGCCAACTCAAACAGCGCCTGCTCGCCCGCTTCCTTCAGCACCACCTTCTTTTGTCCCTCGCCTTTCCACTCCCGCCGATCCCGGTCGCCCGTGTCTTCGTAGGCCGACAGCGACGCGTGTGCCACCTGCGCCGCGAGTTTGCCCTTCCCCATGTCGATGTCCGTCCGCGCGACGATCGCCTGTTTCATGCTCCAGACTCCCGCCCCGATCCCTATATGATTGCTCATCGCGCCCGCGGGTGCGCGAGCGATGCCTCGTCCCGGTGGTAGCCGACGCTACGTTGCCCTGGCGGTGGCCGACGCTACGTTGCCTTGGCAGTGGCCGACGCTACGTTAGCGCGGACGCCGCGGCGTCGTCGGCGCCGCGACGCCGAAGACCGATCTCGACAGCCGAGCGTCTCGGCACCGAACCCCACCTCGACAGCCGAGTACTTCGACGCCGTGGGTCGTGAGGCATCTCGACGCCGCGAGTCGGGAGAATTTTAGCCCCCGGCGCGCTCCTACCCGGTATGATCCTCTCGGACGCCGACATCCTGCGACGGCTCGAAGCGGGCGATCTGGTGATCGACCCGCTCGACGACCCGGACATCCAGATCCAGCCCGCAAGCGTCGACCTGCGCCTCGGACGCGAGTTTCTGGAGTTCCAGCGCACGAACATCCCCTGTATCCACCCCAACAGCAGTCAGGAGGTCGACGAGTACGTCTCCGAGACGGTCGTCGACGAGGACGACGAGTTCATCCTCCATCCCGGCGACTTCGTGCTCGGGACGACCAAAGAGCGCGTCGAGATCCCAGACGACCTGATCGCCCACGTCGAGGGACGCTCCTCGCTGGGCCGGTTGGCGATCGTCGTCCACGCCACGGCGGGGCTGTGCGACCCCGGATACAAGGGCCAGATCACGCTCGAACTCTCGAATCTGGGCGCCGCACCCGTTGCGCTCGCCCCGGGAATGCGGATCTCTCAGCTCACGTTCACCGAACTCTCGACGCCCGCAGACCGGCCCTACGGCGCCGAGCGCGGCTCGAAGTATCAGGAACAGTCCGGCCCGCAGGCGTCGAAGATCGGCGGCGATCGGGAGTTCGGCGGGGACCAATAAGGCGGGTGGGGACCAGCAGGGCGTGTCGCCGCGCAACCGCCGCATCTCAGCCCCGCAGCCAGCCTAGCCGTTCAGTTCAGGTCGGCACGCTCGAACCGCCAGTAGCCGACAGCTGCTGGAACAACGACCCACGCCAGCAGGATCACGGCGCCGAACCACTCGGTCAGGTAGAACGGCAGTTCACCGGCGACGCGGTTCGACACCAGCAGACTCTCCTGAGCAAGCTGTTCTTGGGGTATGTCCTCGACGATGTTCGTCCAGCCGATCAGGGGCCACTGGTACTGTTCGGTCAGCATGCTGATCGACTGGCGGTACGCCGTCATCGGGTCCAGCCGCAACAGCAGGAAGTACCAACTCGGCGCGTCGAGCCCTGCGAGTTCGCCTTCGACTAGGTAGTGGACGCCGGCGACGAAGGGATGCCACAGCAGCGAGAAGCCGACGTAGCTCCCGATCGCGCCGCCCATCGCCTGCATCCGGGTGTCGGTCATCGACGAGATTCCAACTGCCAGCGCGGTGAAGGCCATCGCCAAGAGTACGGTCAGGACGAGAAACGGCCCGAACGTCTCGACCGGTACCGACCCGACGAGCCCGAGGATCATGACGCCAGCGACGGCGAGGGTGACGAGCGAGACGAGCACCATCACCGCGACTCTGCTGACGTACTTGCCGGCCACGACGTCTTTCCTGTTGTGTCCGAGGCCAAAGAGCACGCGCAGGCTGCCGGATTGGCGCTCGCCGACGACTGCCATGTAGCCCACGACCAGCGCCGTGACCGGGATCAGCAGGTTGCCGGCCAGCGAGACGAACAGGCCGATCACGTCGACTGCACTCGGATCGCCCGAGCCGCCGGCGGTCGTGCCGACGCCGACGATCCCCATCAGCAGGACGAACACGCCGACGATCGACCAGATCATCTTCGAGCGGATCGTATCCTCGAAGTCCTTTCGTGCGACGAGTTGCCAGCTCATTCGCCCGCACCTCCGACGTTCGCGGCTGCTTGCGGCGGGGTTTCGCTCCCTGCCGCGGTATCGCTGTCCGGAACTGCAGCGGCGTCCGTTCCAGTATAGGCCTCGAACAGGTCTTCGAGGGTCGCCTCCTCGGTCGAGAAGTCGAGCACCTCGATGCCGGCGTCGACGAGCCGGTGGATCGCGGCCGCCTTCGCGCTGGCGTCGGTGTACGAGACGACGAGGGAGCCGTCTGCGCGGTCGACGCCGGTGACGCCGTCGACGCCCGAGAGGTCGACCGTCGGGTCGCCGCCGACTTCGAGCACCAACCGCGACCCGATGCCGGCGGCCTCGCGGAGCCCCTGAATCGTGTCGACGGTGACGAGTTCGCCCTCGTCGAGGATGCCGACGCGGTCACAGACAGCCGACACCTGCCCGAGAATGTGGCTGGAAAAAAACACCGTCGTCCCCGACGCTGCCTCCTCGCGGACGAGTTCTTGCATCTCGCGGATGCCGATCGGATCGAGGCCGCTGGAGGGCTCGTCGAGTACGAGCAGATCGGGGTCCCCGGCAAGCGCCATCGCCATCGTGATCCGCTGGGTCATCCCCTTCGAGTAGTCGCCGACGGGACGCTCGGCGTCCTCGCGGTCCAGACCGACCCGATCGAGTAGCTCGTCGGGCGTCTCGGTGCCGCCGCTTGACTCGATCGCAAATTCGAGGTGTCGATACCCGGTCGAGCGGTCGTACAGCCCCGCGCCGTCGGGCAGGATACCGACCCGATCGCGTACCGCGTCGGTCTCCGTCTGGGCGTCGTAGCCAAGCACCGTCGCGCTGCCCGTCGTCGGGCGAATGAAATCGAGCAACATGTCGATGGTGGTCGTCTTTCCGGCGCCGTTGGGCCCGAGAAAGCCGAACACTTCGCCTTCCTCGACGATGAGGTCGATCCCGTCGACCGCGACGACGTCGCCGTACTGCTTCGTGAGATTGGTAGTGTCGATCGCTGCCATCACGATTCGACAGACAAGGGCCGTCACATTAATGCCCGAACGACAGTTTCAGACTCTGAAACTGTGCTCCGTTTCGGATCCGGAATCCGTCGACGGAGCCGCAGAGTTATTTCGGGCGAGCGCCAACGGTCAGTAGAGAATGCGATTTATCGAGGAGATCGTCGTCGACGAGTTTCTGCCCACCTTCCGGTCGATGCTCGCCGAGGAACTCCGGGAGCGGGGCCTGACACAGAACGAAGTGGCCGACGTACTGGGGATCAGCCAGAGCGCCGTCTCGAAGTACGTCCACGGCGACGTGAGCCGGAACGAGCGACTGCTCACCGACGAGCGCGTCGTCGAGTTGGTCGAGGAGATCGCCGACGGGCTGGCCTCGGGCGATATGCGGCCCGTGCAGGGACTCGTCGAAGCCGAGGTGCTGGTTCGGCGCCTCGAAGACGGCGACGTGCTCGCCAAGCTCCACGAGGACGCCGTCCCCGAACTGGCCGACCACGAAGCGACAATCAGCGTCCACGATCCGGACAACGAACTCCGGTCGGCCGAGCGCGTCCTCACGGCGCTCCGACGTGGGCTTCGCAAGATCGAGACGACCAGCGGCTTCGCCGGACTCATTCCCAACGTCGGGTCGAACCTTGTTGCTTGCTTGCCCGGCGCCGCCGGCGTCGACGACGTGGCCGGCGTCCCCGGCCGAATCTTCGATGTCAAGGGCCGGGCGACGATCCCCGGCGACCCCGAGTTCGGCGTCAGCGAGCACGTCGCCTCGGTGCTGCTGGCCGCCCGGAACGGGGGGAGCGACGCCCGCGCGGCGGTCAACCTGCGCTACGATCCCGAGATCGTCGAAGCGCTCGCTGCGGCGGGCTACGACGCCGTCGAGTTCGACGCCGACGCCGAGGTCGATGACGCCGTCGGGGACGCTGTCGACGCGACGCCCGAACCGACCGTGCTCTACCAAACGGGTGGCTTCGGCGTCGAACCGATCGTCTACGTGCTCGGCGAGGACGTGGAGGCGGTCGTCGAAGCGATCAGAACGCTAGTCTGACAATGCCCCCATCCAACGGCGGCAGCGGCGCCGCTCAGTCGTTTTACGGCCGATGGGCCGCGCTGTACGACGCCCTCGCTCGGTACACTCCCGGAATCGGGTCGCTCCGCGAGCGGGCGGCCGCGGCGCTGGAACTCGACCGGGGCGACACCGTCGTCGAGATGGGTTGTGGAACGGGCGCGAACCTGCCGTATCTCCGCGAGCAAGTCGGCGCCGAAGGAACCGTCGTCGGAATCGACTTCACGCGTCCTGTCCTCGATCGGGCGCGCAAGTCCGTCGCCGAGTACGACAACGTCCACGTCGTCCGCGGGGACGCGACCCAACCGCCGATCGACGCCGCTGATTCCGCGTCGGACCTCCAAGCGGCCGACGCCGCCGATCCCTCGCCGAACCTCCAAGCGATCGACGGCGTTCTGGCGACGTTCGTCGTCGGCATGCTCGACGACCCCGCCGCCGCGGTCGATGACTGGTGCAACTTGGTCGGTCCCGGCGGGAACGTCGTGCTCGTCGACGCGGCCAGCAGCGACCACCGATCCGCGCCAATCGTCAACGCCGCGTTTCGCGCCCTCGTCGTCCTCTCGACGCCGCCGACGACGCGGCTTCGCTACGACCGGGACCCGCAAGCGACGCTCGATCAGCGTGTCGAGGCTGCCCGCGACGCGCTACGAGAGCGTTCGGGCGCGACGGCCCACGAGACGCACGCACTCGGCGTCGTCAGGCTGACCGGCGGTCGGATTGATTAAGACTCTACAGACAATCGGATCGACCGATCCGTCACAGCTGACTGATCCTTCGGTTGTCGGTGGCAGTTGGACCGATGACCAGCTTTATTCCACCACCGTCCTTGCTGTACGACATGACTGATCGACGACTACTCGCCGTGGTTGCGGTCCTCTCGCTCGTGCTCGCGGGCTGTTCCGCGCCGGCCGCCCCTGTCGGACAGTCGGACGTAGCCGGCACCGCCTCGTCCGACGCCGACGTGTCGGCTGGCTCGGACGCACAGGACGAGAGCGCCGACTCGGACGCCAGCGGCTCTGATGGATCCGATTCGGACGCAAGCGGCTCTGACGCTGCCGAGTCCGACCCCGACCCCGACACCGCAGAGCGCTCGCTCTCGTTCGATCCCGATCCCGTCTGGGAGCGCGTCACGACGCTGATGGCGTCCGACGCCGAACAGCCGCCCCTGACCGTCGGCGTTCCCGGTGCCACCGCTGGACAGGCGTTCGCTCCCGACCGATCGACGTTCAAGCAGGCGCTGAACGCGTCGGCGGCCGCGAGCGCCTCGGACGCAAGCGGCCCCCGCGGCGTCACGACGCCCTTCGGCGTCTACGTCGAACCCGGCGGCGGTCCGCCGGTCGTCGTCGAGCAGGTGCTCGCCCACGAGTACGCACACGCGGTCCAGTACGCCGACTCGATGTTCGCCCCGTGGCTCACCGAGCCGGTGCGCTCGACCGACCAGCAGATGACCCAGACGGCCCTGATCGAGGGCGGGGCGACCTACGTCGGCGACGTGTACACCGAACGCTACCTCTCTGACGTGCCCCTGCAGTCCGAGCAGATGCGCCGGAGCTACGAGCGCGCCGCGGCCGGCGATCGGTTCTTCGTGGCGCCGTACTACTTCGGCGCCGAGTACGTCGACCGGCGACTCGACTCACCGGCCGACCTGCAGTCGGTCTACGACAACCCGGCGTACAACACGGCCGAGTTGCTCCACGGCGAGGGCGCGGGCGAGCAACTGCCGATGTCGATCGCGGTCGACACGAGCGACGGCGACTGGACTGCGACGAGTCGGGACAAGAAAGGCGAACTCTACACTCGCATCGCGCTCCGCGCGACGCTGGACGGCGACGCCGCGGCGACTGCGGCGGCCGGCTGGGGCAACGACTCGGCGATCTCGTTCGACCACGACGGCGGCGACCCGGACGCCTTCGTCTGGGCGCTCCGGTGGGACACCGCGACCGACGCCGACGAGTTCGTCGCGGCCTTCGAGCGAAGTCTCGACCGGCGGACCGACGACTGGGCCGACCGCACGCGCGTCGAGTACCTGAGCGACCGGACCGTCACGGTCGTGATGGGTCCCGACGCCTTCCGCGAAGGGACCACGATCACTGGCACTGCGGGCGATCTCAGTATCGACGTCGACGCGGCGGCCGACAGCGGCTGGTTCCAGCGCGACGCCGCTTCCACTCTCTCCTCTGCTGCCCCGCCCGCGGCGTCCTGACGCCGCTGTGGCCGCGGCTGTGCCCGGTCTGTCGGCGGTGGCCAGAGCTTCCCGTAGCCCAACCGTTATTTCTCCCAGCACCCCACCGACGGTATGGACCTTTCTGTCGTCGACCTCTCTCCGGTCCCCGACGGCGGCACCGCGACCGAGGCGTACCAGAACACCGTCGAAGCCGCCCAGCAGGCCGAGCGACTCGGCTACACGCGATTCTGGGTCGCCGAGCATCACGGGATGGCCAGCCGGCTCGCCGGCACGACGCCCGAAGTGCTGCTCGGTAACCTCGCGGCCGAGACCGACGAAATTCGACTGGGATCTGGTGCCGTGCTGCTCAACCACTACAGCCCGTTCAAGGTCGCAGAGCAGTTCGGCGCGCTGGACGGTCTCGCGCCGGGACGCATCGACGCCGGACTCGGGCGAGCGAACGGCTCGCCGGCCTCGGACCGCGCGCTGGGAACCGAGCGCCACGTCGAGAATCCCGACGAGGATCACGCCGAGAAGGTCGAATCGGTCATCAATCATCTGTACGACGATTTCCCCGAGGAACACCCCTACAGCGACCTGTCGGTCCCCCGTTCCGGCGCCGAGCCGCCCGAGCCGTGGGTGCTCGGATCGAGCACGTCGAGCGCGGCCATCGCGGGCGAACTCGGGCTGCCGTTCTGTTTCGCGGCGTTCATCCGTCCGCAGTTCGCCACCCACGCCTTCGAGGAGTACCGCGACCGGTTCCAGTCGTCGGAGCTGGCTGGCGGCGTCGACGAGCCGGCTGGCATGGTCGCGGTGAATGCAGTTGCCGCCGAGACCGATGAGGAAGCCGCCCGGCGCCGGGCGGTCGCCGAAGCGTCGTTCAAGCGCATGCAACGCGGCGTCGTCGGCTCGACGCCGACCGTCGAGGAGGCGATCGACGAACTCGGCGGCGTCCCCGAGCCGACGCCCGCGACGCTCGACGACGACGAGTGGCCGCGCGCGATCTCGGGCAGCCCGGAGACGCTGGCCGGCCTCCTCGACCAACTCGCAGACCGCGTCGGCGTCGACGAAGTGATGATCCAGCACGTCCTCGCCGACCACGAGGACGCGCTGCGCTCGCACGAACTCATCGCCGAGGGCGTCGGCGTCGATCCGCGGTGAAAAACGGGGGCTACGGGACCTGAGAACGGGGCTACGGGACCTGAAACGCAGGACGACGCGTGGAGGCCGAACGCGTCTTCCGGTTCAGTCGTCGGCAGGCGTCGCCTTGCTCGCCGTTTCGTCGACCGGGTCGGCGTCGACGCCGAGTTCGTCCAGTGCGACCTGTGCGGCGCGCTTGCCCGAGACGAGCATGGCGCCGAAGGTCGGGCCCATGCGCGGGAGACCGTAGGTCGTCGCGGTCGCCATCCCGGTGACGACGAGGCCCTCATGGGCGAGGCCGGTGTGCTCGACGACGGCGTCCTCGGACTCGCCGACCCACATCGAGTCGTGGCCGGGCGAGTCGTGGCCGGGCGCGCCGTAGGTGTCGTCGTCGGTGCTGTCCATGCCGCTCGCTTCTTCCTCGAAGCCCGGCGCGTCGAGCACGCCCCGCTCGTCGAGTTTCTTGACGGCCATCCCGTCGTGGCCCGTCGCGTCGATGACGAGGTCGGCCTCGACGGCGATCGGGTCGACGCAGGTGATCTCGCGGGGCAGCGCGTGGACCGGCGTCCAGTTCATGACGATGCCGCCGACGCGGTGGTCCTCGCGGATCACGATGTCGGTGAACTCCGTCATGTTCTGCATCTTCGCACCGGCGTCGCAGGCGGCCTTGATAAGCCCGGAACAGGCCTCGGGACCGTTGGCGACGTAGAGGCCGTCGCTTTCCTCGGACTGCTTGTAGTCGACGGCGAGCTCGTCGAGCACCTGCTGGGCCGGATCGCGGACGGTGACCTTGTTCATCAGGAAGCCGCCGAGCCAGAAGCCGCCGCCGAGGTAGTTGTTCTTCTCGACGACCATCGTCTGGACGCCGCGCTCGGAGAGTTCCTTCGCGGCCATCAGACCGGAGGGGCCGCCACCGACGATGATGACTTCCGTTTCCGAGAAGTCCATGAACTCCTCGGACCACTCTTGGCCGATCGCACGGGTGACTTCCGCCTCGCCGACATCGCTGAACTGATCGAATTCGCTCATACCACCTAGTGATATTACAAAGTAATTAAAATCCTTTCCGGTATCGGCCACGCCGCGACGCGATCGTCGATGCGCAGCAGCGCCGGCGGTGTCGCTACGGTTCGATTCACAGCGAGTCGGACACCGCCGCCTCTCGGAGAACGGTCCCGGACGGCAGCATTATCAGGAAGGGCTTCGAGCCAGCGGCGTTCGATCACTCGGCAGTCCGAACGGCGACGGCACCGCCGATCGCTCCCAGCACGATCGGCACGACGATGCCGGCCATCACGATCGCGCGGATGAGCGGGACTTCCAGACTGATCGTCTGAGACTGACCAACCGTGCCAGCGGGCGCTCTCTGATACTTGAAAAAGGTCGTCCCGATGGCGACGAGCGGGAGGTATCCGATGACGAGCGTTGCACCCGACAGCGCGCCTTCTCTTGGCGTCCGAATGTCCTCTCCCGATCCGAGATAGTACCCCGTCGCTCCCAGAATCGCAACCACCAGAAGCACGTAGAGGATGCCGAAATCCGCGACATCGAGCGCGAAGTTCACCGTCGATCCGTCGCCGAACTGCGCCGGGACGAAGTGACCGCCGTAGAATGCGAACCCGATCTTGCTCGCAAACGGAATGCCGGTCGGAGTGAGTACGAACTCGAACAGCGGCTTCAGCCCGAAGACCGCGATGAAGGTGAACGTGCCGGCCAACCCCGCGGCGTATGCCAGCGCCCCGTTGACGGCACCGGAAAGAATCGGAAGCCCCGCAGTCTTCCTTTTTCGAAAGTCCATAGTACAAAACTATCGGCAAGATGTAGTTGCTTAATAGTTTCCATCTCTACATGAAATGCGATATCTGCGGGCGTCCGACCGCAACAACTGGTCCTATCGCTCTCAGTCCAGATCGCCGTCGCGGATGGCGTCTTCGGCGGCGGCCAGCGCGGCGTCGGCGTCGAACTCGTCGACGATCTCCCGGAGCGTCGCCTCGTCCGCGTCTGCGAGTTCGCGTGCGTGCTCGGTGATGCCCGGCACCGCGCGAACGGCGTTGTCGACGACCGGGATCGTCGCCACCTGCGCCGACCGGGAGAGGGGGTTGAGGTCGATCACGATCTCGGTCTTGTCCATCTCGCCGAGCGCTTCGGCGCGGTCGCCGTCCTCTAAGGGAACGAGCACAGTATCGGCTTCGTAGATGCCGTCGCGGTCGACCTTCGCGCGTTCGTGGCTCAGTCCCGGAATCTGGGCGTCTGCAGCCAGCCCCTTCACCTCCTCGGCGCCATGCTCGCGTAGGTGGTCGGCGATCGCCTGCATTCGCTCTGCCGTTCGGTTGAACAGGTTCACCTCCAGATCGGCGCCGGTGGCCTCGGCCAGCGTGACCAACTCGCCGGGGACCAGCGCGGCGACGTTGCCGTTGACGGACAACACGGGGTGCTCGGCCGCGAGCAGAGCCGCCGCCGCGGCGCGCTCGGCGTCGTCCGCGCTCGGGATCGTCCGCTCGCCGAGCAGGTAATCGAACGCCTCGCCCCGGCCCTGCGCGATCAGGCCCTGTTGGCTCGTGATTCCCATCTCGACGCCGTCCTCGATCCGGTGGCGGGTGACCAGCGAGTCGTGTCGGGGATGATCCTCGGGAATCTCGGCATCGTCGGTCATTAGCTACGCCTGCGCGAGCGTCGGTCAAAATAGCGTCGCCTCGCAGCGGTCGTCGGCAGTCGGCGACCGACGTTTCCGCGGTCCGTTCCGGGCGTCGACGACCGTCGCTTCCGCGTGGTCTGCTCCGGTCGGTCGCGCCGGTCAGCCCGCGACCGAGAGCGCACCCTCGGGGGCGTGCTCTTTGAGCGTGTTCATCCGCTCGCGGGCGTCGGAACGCGTCGGGTACGTCTCGGCGCTCTCTGCGAGCGCGTCGCCGTGCTCGTCGACGAGCCGCCAGATCCAGCCGCCGTCGCGCTGGTGGACCTCGAACGTCGGATCGTCGATCTCTAGGACGCTCGCGGTACCCAGCATCTCCCGAATCTGGTCGATCGCGTCGACGGCACCGCCGCGGTCCTCGTAGCCAGTCGAGCCACCTGCGACGACCGTCTCGTCGGCGTCGAGCAGCTGCCAGTACCACTGGCCGTCCTCTCGGACGAGTTCGAATCCGGCGGTCTCGAAGTCGAGTTCGCCGGCCTCCGGTGCCAGCGAGCGCACCTCGTCGATCACCGACGCCGCCCGCGCCCGAACGTCGTAGCTGTCGGCGCTCCGGGCGTAGACGGTCCGGTCGCGGTCGATCAGCTCCCAGCGCCAGCCGTCGGCCATGTCGCTGAGCCGTATCGCGGCCTCGTCGATGGCGAAGATCGTCGCGTCGCCGCCCTCCGAGCGTAGCTGTTCGATCGCCTGCCGCGCTGCTTCGGCGTCTTCGTACTGCTCGCGTCCCTCGACGAGCGTCTCGCGGTGCCGGTCGATCAGATCCCACCGTCGTCCACGATCAGGGTCGACCTCAAACGCCACGTCTTCGATGACGTCGATGTCCGCGCTGTCGGCGGTCGGACGCACCTCGTCGACGCTCGTGGACGCCTCGTCGCGGGTTGCGTGTCCGTCGGGTGCGACTGCCAGCACGTCGTTGGTCTCGTGGATGCACCGCCAGCGCCAATCGTCGGCGTCGTCGGTGTAGAGCTGGAACGCGGCCCCCTCGACCGATCGGATGTCGGCGTCGGGCGAGTGATCGACGAGGAAGTCCATCGCCTCGCGCGCGCCCTGTTTGGTCGCGTGACGGTCGGCGCCGTCGGCGACGAGTCGGCCGCCCTCGTCGATGAGTCGCCAGCCCCAGTCGCCGCCGTCGTCCTCGAACAGCTCGAACGCCGCGGTCTCGATCTCCAGCAGATCAGCGTCGGGCGCTTTCTCCTTGAGCGTCGCCATCGCGCTTCCGGCGTCGTCCTTCGAGTCGTAGGCCTCGCCGCTGTCAGCGAGGACGGCGCCGCCCTCGTCGATCAAGCGCCAGCGCCAGTCGCCGGCGACGGTCTGGTACTGCTGGAACGCCGCGGTCTCGAACTCCAGCAGGTCGGCTTCTTGGGCTTGCTCGCGGACGCGCTCGATCGCCTCGCTGGCGTCCTCGGGTGTCTCGTACCCGCCAGTCCGGTCTGCGATGACGCGGCGGTCCTCGGTCACGAAGCGCCAGTGCCAGCCGTCCGATCCGGGGTAGATCTCGTAGTCGGCGTCGTCGACCTCGAACGTCTCGGCATCCTCGGCAGTTGCAGCCATCCGCCGTGCATCGGTCTGGACCGCCGACCGATCAGTTGCTTCGGGATTGCTCTCGGCGACGACGCCGTCGTCGGTATCGAGCAGTCGCCAGCGCCAGCCGCCGTCGTCCTCGTAGACTTCGTATCCTGCCCGTCCGCGCTCGACGACGGTCGCGTCGGCGACGTGACCGAGCACGTCGTCGGCATCGGCTTCGGCCTGTCGGCGCGACTCGAACGTCGGCTCGCTCACGGCGATTTCGTCGTCGTCCGCATCGAGCAGTCGCCAGCGCCAGCCGTCGCCGTCCTCGTACAGTTCGACGCCGAAGGGATCGACAGCGAGCACGCGCGCGTCGCCGATCCGATCGACGACGTCGTCGACGGCGTCGTCCGCGCTCGGCTCGTCGTCGTACGTCTCGGGGCCCTTCGCGATGACCGATCGGTCCTCGTCGAGCAGTCGCCAGTACCAGTTGTCTCCCTCGCGATAGACGTCGAACGCGGCGCCGTCGATGTCGAGCACCGGCGCCGCCGGTCCTTGGTCCTTCGTGAAACTCACCGAGTCCTCGGTGGCATCTCGGGAGTCGTAGCGCTGGCCGCTCTCGGCGGCGACGCTGCCGTCGTCGCGTAGCAGCACCCACCGCCAGACGCCCTGCTCGTCCTCGTACAGTCGGAACGCTGCGGTCGTGATCTCAAGCAGGCGCGCGTTGCTCACTTTGGACTTGAGATCTGCCACGGCGTCTTTCGCCGCCGTTCGGCTGTTCGCAGCCTCGACGCTGGCCGCGATGGCACTCTGTTGGACCGCGCGCCACGTCCACTCCTCGCCCGGCCGGCGGAACACGCTAAACAGCGTCCCGTGGTTCTTCTGCCCGACCAGCACCGGGGGGTGGGCGTCGAGCCCGCGGACCTCGTCTTCGACGAGCATCCCCTCTTTCCCGGTGAGAAACGGCACCAGCACGACGACGCCAGCGATGACGGCCAAGCCGACAGCGTACACCGCTACGACCGGTATCGTGTAGTCCTGCCCGTACCCCGCCCAGTTGTCGGGGTACGCGATGTTGAACCCAAGGATGCCGATTCCCGTGACGGCGAGGCCGCCGAGTGTCGCGTTGATCGCTCGTTCTCGAACCGGCAGCAGCAAGACGATCCCGACGATTGCGATCGGCAGTCCCGCGCCCGCGAGCGTGTACGCGAGTCGTGCCGTGACCGACACTTCGATCCCGTCGGTCGCACTCGAGGGGATCATCGTCACGAACAGCAACACCCCCGCGAATCCGATCACGCAGCCGACGAGAAACAGCCAGTACCCATACACCTGCTTGTTCGATTTTGGCTCCCCGATATACTGCTCGTACAGTGAGAACATCAGCCCACTGCCCGCGTTAGCTCGTGACATCGTTGTCGGCGGATACCACACAACTATGTATAATAAGAATTGGTGGTGAATGTAATCATCTACACATGATGAAATAAATATCATTTCCCGAAGTGCGTCACTCAAACTTACGGCCAGCGATCGCGTCTCGTCCACGTCCCTTCTCGCCGCTGACGCGTGACCCGACACTCTCCAGTGCGTTGGCTCGATGAAACGTTTGTGTCCGGGGACGTTCTACCGATCCTATGGACGTCGCTTCGACGGCACGTGCCGTGGCCGACCGCGCGCGCGATCGACAGATCACGTTTCTGGCGGCCAGCATCGCCTACTACGTGTTCTTCTCTATTCTCCCGCTGCTGTTGCTGGTTCTCGCCATCGGATCGCTCGTCGGCGGTGAGTCCTTTGCCGATCAGATCGTCTCGGCGATCAGCGGCAGTCTCTCATCGGAGGGCGAAACAGTTGTCTCTGGCGCACTCTCGGACCCGCAAGGACGAGCGAGCGCGTCCTTCATCGGGACCGTCGCGCTGCTCTGGAGCTCGCTCAAAATGTTTCGAGCGCTCGATATCGCCTTCGACGAGGTGTATCGTCCGGACGCCGAAACATCGCTGCTCGATCAGATCAGAGATGGCCTCCTCGCGCTCGCGTTGATCGGCCTCGCAATCGTCTTCATGATCGGACTCGGCGCCGTGATCGGTCTCGCCGAGGCGTTCGGCGTCCCCTTCCTGAACGTCGTCGGCTGGCTTGCACTCGTCGCCGGGCTGCTCGTCGTCTTTCTGCCGCTGTACTACGTAATGCCGCCGGTCGAGATGACTGCCGGTGAGGCGCTCCCCGGAGCGGTGTTCGCTGCCGGCGGCTGGCTCGCCCTGCAAGTCGGCTTCCAGATATACGCGTCGCAGGCGGGCAACTACGATGCCTACGGCGTCCTCGGCGCTATCTTGCTCTTTTTGACTTGGTTGTACTTCGCGGGCGTAATCGTGCTGCTCGGTGCTACCGTCAACGCCGTTCTCGGGGGATACTGAGACTGCACGAACGTGGTGGGACTTCGGCTGGCGGTGCAAGTGACGGGATTCGAACTCGGTGCAAGACTCGCGCTGCTCGTCTTGCGTAGACCGAATTCCCGGGTTCGTTCGCTCGTCGCGTC
This sequence comes from Natronoarchaeum philippinense, assembly GCF_900215575.1. Lineage (NCBI taxonomy): Archaea > Methanobacteriati > Methanobacteriota > Halobacteria > Halobacteriales > Natronoarchaeaceae > Natronoarchaeum > Natronoarchaeum philippinense. Next base: position 780,300 of record NZ_OBEJ01000002.1, read on the forward strand.
CGCTCCTCGCAGAACGGGCGTGACGGGATTCGAACCACGGTCGTTCCCGTTCGCTCGCTACGCTCGCTCACCTCTCACTCCCTGCTTCGAATCCCTCGGCCCGTGTTCACTGCTCGCTGTCGCTCGCAGGAAAACGGGCGTGACGGGATTCGAACCCGCGGTCGAAAGGTTAGGAACCTTTCGCCCTATCCGCTAGGCCACACGCCCAATTGACGCAGAAAAACTTCAGTTGTTGGAGCTCTCGGTTTCGGCGTCCTCACTCGCAACGTGGTCGGTCTCGACGAACTCGTCGTCGTCCGCGGGCTCGGGCGTGCTGTCCGTCTCGCCGGGTCCATCGCGCATTTCCTGTAGCTCCTGCTCGACTTCTTCACGTCCTTTCTGGAACTCGCCCATCGCCTCGCCGGTCGACCGGGCGAGCTTGGGGATCTTGTTTGCGCCAAACAGGAGGACGGCCAGGAGCAACACGACGAGCATCTCCGGACCGCCGGGAATGGCGAACAGCGGTGTGATTTCAGGTGCCATCTCTACCTGTTGCTTGCTCTCTCGCAATTATAGGCTTTTTGCTCCCTCCGGTCGTCTTCGGGGCTCGGTTCAGAACCCACACCGTGGCGCCCTCATGCGTTCGAAAATCCAATGGAGCGTCGCGTTCCATCGGCGGCGGGATCCCGTCCGGTGATCCGCCGACACGGACGATCACAAACGTAACTAACATGGGTCTATCGGGCTAACAACTTCCCGTAATGGTCGACACAGGCGACTCCGCTCCGGACTTCACTGCACCGCTTGCCAACGGCGACATCGAATCCCTGACGCTCTCGGACGAACTCGGCGATGCGCCGATCGTGCTGGCGTTCTTCCCCGGCGCGTTTACCGGCGTCTGCACCGACGAGATGTGTACGTTCCAAGACCGACTCTCGGGCTTCGAGGACATCGGTGCGACGGTTTACGGCATCAGCCGCGATACGCCCTTCTCGCTCAACGAGTTCCGCGATCAGAACGATCTGAGCTTCGGGCTGATCAGCGACCTCAATAAGGAGATCATCGACGCGTACGACATCGAGATGGACTTCGACGATCTCGGCGTCTACGGCGTCGCCAAGCGCTCGGTGTTCGTCGTCGACGCCGACGGCGAAATCACGTACTCGTGGGTCAGCGACGACCCCGGCGTCGAACCGGACTACGAGGAAGTCCGCGAGGCCGCGGCCGCCGCCGCCACCGTCGAAGCCGCAGACTAAACTCGGATCGACGCTCTCGCCCGGTGAGTTTTTTCCGACGCGCCGCCAGTACCCCGTATGGTAGACCCCGAGACTGACGGTCGCGTCTACGACCCAGCCGACGAGCACGCGTTTCCCGACGCGCGGGTCAACGACGTGCTCTCTTTGATCACGACGGACGAGGAAATTCAGACCTACCTCGAAGCACAGAACGTCAACCCCGTCGATCGGAAGGGGTACAACGACCACGGCGCAAAGCACATCGAGATCGTCAGAAATCGTGCGCTGTGTCTGTACGATCTGCTCAAAGACGCCGGGGTCGAGTTCAACGGTGCCAGCCAGCAGGGTCTCGACGAGGCCGACGAGGCGGTAATCGTCGCTCTCGCGGCGACGCTTCACGACATCGGCCACGTCGTCCACCGCGACGATCACGCCTACTACTCACTGCCGCTCGCGGCGGACATCCTCGACCGCATTCTCCCGGAGTTCTACGACATCGCCGAGACGGTACGCGTCAAAGGCGAGGTGCTTCACGCCATCCTCTGTCACCACACTGCGGAGACGCCGTTGACCACTGAAGCGGGTGTGATTCGCGTGGCCGACGCGCTCGACATGGAACGCGGGCGCTCCCGGATCCCCTACGAAGAGGGAGGGCGCGGCATCAACACGATTTCGAGTCAGGCCATCCACAACGTCGCGCTACAGCCCGGCGACGGCTCCGCAGTGCTGGTCGAGATCGAGATGACAAACGCTGCAGGCGTCTATCAGGTCGACAACCTGCTCAAGCACAAGCTCCACGACTCGGGCCTCGAAGACGACATCCGAATCGTTGCGATCAACGAGCACGCAGATCAAGACGAGTCGCTCGTCGAACGGATCGAGCTGTAGTACTAGCGCTCACCGCGCGTCGGCGGCCGGACTGAAAATACCGTCGTCCTCTCGGACGGTGCCTCGCTCTCGAAGCGTTCGCAGAATACTGTGCAGCGTGAGTTTGTTCAGCCCGACGTTATCGCGCAGTTCGTCGACGCTCGCACCGCCTGCTGTTTTGAGACTGAGATACACGAGCTTCGCCTCCGCCGAATCGAGGTCCTCCGGGACCGCGGCGGTCGCCGCGTACCGGTCTTGAGAGGCCGCTGTCATTGAACATTGCTATTTCTTCGACGATAATAAAACCCCTCTACAACGATTGTCGATAATACGGCGCAGTCTCGGGGTTCCATTACGACACGCGTCTGAACTGCGGCCGCTCCCGGTCGCTCGCTACGCTCGCTCACCTCCCACTCCCTGTTTCAAATCCCGTGGTCTACGATTTGCTCGTCGTGTCCACTCCTCGCAAAAGCGGAAGGGGCGGGATTTGAACCACGCCCAGACGTGCTCGCTTCGCTGTGCGCGCCTAGTCTACTTCAAATCCCTTGGTCGTCCGAACACGATTCATCCGCATCGCTCGGCGATGAAACGCCTCGCTGGTGATGAATCGAGAAACGGAAGGGGCGGGATTTGAACCACGCGAAGCCTTGACGCCACACCGCCGACGGTATCGTACGCCGGCGTGACGGTGCTCTACCACTGAGCTACCCTTCCTCGTGGGGCGTTACGTCGGGGGTGCATGTAAATCCTCTCTCGTAGATGTCACTCAGCGACCCAACTGTTTTTCTCTCTGGGCGCAATGTGTCGCCCGCAAATGGACCTAACGCTCACACTTTTGGCGCTGTTAACGGGCGTGCTTGCCGGGGGGCTGTTTAGTTTCCTCCAGATACCGATCCCCGCCCCACCGGAACTACCGGGACTGATGGGCATCGTCGGCATCTATCTCGGCTACAAAATCGTTCGATGGTCGGGAATCGGCTTCGACCTGCTCCGGGCGCTGGGCGTTCAGTAGCTACGCTCTTTTGGCTCGTAGGTCTTGTTCTCGCCTTCGAGGACGACCGGCTTGTACCAGAGGTCCGGCGAGCCCTCGTCCCACGAGATCAGCGTGTGTTTGAGCCACTCGTCGTCCTTGCGCTCTTGGTGCTCCTGGCGCCAGTGTGCGCCGCGGAACTCGTCGCGCGCGAGCGCGCCGAGCGTGATCGTCTCCGCGATGTCGATCAGGTTGCGCGTCTCGATCGTCTGTTGCAGGTCGGTGTTGAACGTCCGCGAGGGGTCGTCGACGTAGACATCCTGATAGTCTTCGCGGGCCTTCCGAATCTCTCGGAGCGCCGTCTTGAGCCCCTCCTCGTTGCGGAACACGTTGACGTTCTCGGTCATCGCCTTCTGGAGGCGCTCGCGGATTTCGGCGTGCTGGACGCCGTCGTCCTTTTCGAGCAGCTGCTCGACGCGCTGTTTTTGCGCATCGACGGCCTGCTCGACGACCGACTCGCCGGTCACCGCACCGCCGTCGGCGACGGCGTCTTCGTCGGACGAGTCGACCGCCCCCAGCGAAACCGGCGAGTCGACCTCGCCGGGTTCGGTTTCGTCGGTACGGCCAGTCGTGATCTCGGCTTCGCCGAGGTCCTCCCCGGCGGCGTGCTTGCCGGCGCGCTTGCCGAAGACGATCAGCTCGGGTAGGGCGTTCCCGCCGAGGCGATTGGCGCCGTGGACGCTCGCACAGGCACACTCTCCGGCGGCGTACAGGCCGTTGATGCACGTTTCGCCGTTCTCGTCGGTCTCGATGCCGCCCATCTCGTAGTGCTGACCGGGCTTGACCGGCATCGGCTCCACGAGGCCGTCGACGCCCTCGAAGTCCTCCGCGAGGTGGAGGATGTTCTCCAAGCGGTCCATGATGCGCTCCTCTCCGAGGTGGCGCATGTCGAGGTGGACGTACTCGTCGTTGACGCCGCGGCCCTCGTTGACTTCGGTGAGTTCGGCCCGCGAGACGACGTCACGGGACGCGAGCTCGCCCTCGTTGTTCGCGTAGCCGTGCTCGAACATGAAGCGCTCGCCCTCCTCGTTGTAGAGGATGCCACCCTCACCGCGGACTCCCTCGCTGATGAGGACGCCCGTCGACGGCAGCGTCGTAGGGTGGAACTGGACGAACTCCATGTCCTCGAGCGGTGCGCCGGCGCGATAGGCCATCGCCTGCCCGTCACCGGTACAGGAGACGGCGTTGGTCGTGTGATCGAACACCTGACCGGGACCACCAGTCGCCAGGATGACGCCTTGGTTCGCCTTGAACCCGGCAACCTCGCCCGACTGAACGTCGTAGCCGACGACGCCGTGGCAGGTCCGATCTTCGGGATCGTCGTGGTCCGTGACCGCGAGTTCGGAGACGAACCACTCGTCGTACACTTGAACGCCGTGCTTGACGACCTGCTCGTACATCGTGTGCAGCAAGTGATGGCCGGTCTCTGCGCCCGCGTAGGTCGTGCGCGGGAACGAGAGGCCGCCGAAGGGACGCTGGGAGACCCGACCGTCCTCCTCGCGAGAGAACGGCATCCCCCAGTGTTCGAGTCGGATCACGTCCTCTGGGGCGTCTTGGGCCAGCGTCTCGATGGCCGGCGCGTCACCGAGGTAGTCCGACCCCTTCATCGTGTCGTAGGCGTGCAGCTCCCAGTCGTCGCCCTCGCGCAGCGCGGCGTTGATGCCGCCCTCGGCCGCGCCGGTGTGGCTTCGAACCGGGTGGAGTTTCGTCACGATGGCCGTGTCGGCCCCCGCCTTCTGTGCGGCGATCGCCGCTCGCAAGCCGGCGCCGCCGGCGCCGACAACGATTACGTCGTGTTCGTGCATAGTAATGTTACCAGAATTTTAGGTTGTTCTTGACTGCTTCGCGCTTGAGCTCTTGGATGTGCTCGGTCAGCGGAATGTCCTTCGGGCAGACGTTCGTACAGGAGAACTGGGTCTGGCACCGCCAGACGCCGTGTTCCTGCTCTAGGATGTTGAGCCTGTGCTGCTTGAGGTCCTCGCCTTCCCGGTCGTCCATCGCGAACTTGTAGGCCTTGTTGATCGCCGCGGGACCGAGATACTCGTTGTCCCCGGCGGCGATGTTACAAGAGGACATACAGGCGCCACACCAGATACAGCGTGAGGACATCTTGATCTTCTCACGGTTCTCCGGGCTCTGGCGCTGCTCTTCGAGGCCCTCGGCGTCAGGGAGGTCTTCTTCCTTCTCTTGGAAGTACGGTTCGACCGCTTCCATCTGGTCGTAGAAGTGGTCCATGTCCACCACGAGGTCCTTGACGACATCTTGGTGGGGGAGTGGCTCGATTCGGACCGGCTCTTCGAGTTCGACGAGTTGGGTCTTGCAGCCGAGCCGCTGGCTGCCGTTGACGAAGAAGGCGTCCGAGCCACAGACTGCCTGTCGGCAGGAGTGACGGAACGTCAGCGACGAGTCGAAGTGATCGCGCGCGTAGATTAGCGCGTCGAGCACGGTCATCCCTTTCTCGAAGGGGACGTGGAAGTCGTCGAAGCGAGGCTCTTGCTTGCCTTCGACTTCCGGATCGTACCGGAACACTTTGAGCTGGACCGCCTCTTCGTCCGCGGCGGCTTCGGCGTCAGCCTGCGCTTGCTCGTCGCGCTCGGCTTGCCGCTCGCGCTTCTCGCGCATCCGGCGGTCTTGATGAGCCGAACCGGTGCTCGGTTCGGTCTGTGCGTCCTCTGTCTCTGCGCTTGCATCCTGAGTACTCATGCGATCGAAACACCCGCCATGACGGTTGCGACGCGAATTCCCTGCGCGACCAGCACGATGCCGGCGGCGATCAGCCCCCACTTGACGACGGTCTTTTGCGTTCCCTCGATCCCTTGGTTGACCAGCGCGTTGTAGACGCCGTTGATGCCGTGGAACGCCGCGGTCACGAGGAACAGCACCATCGTCGCGAAGTACGCGGGATTCTGCATGCGCGCTTCCGTGCCCGCGAGTTCGATCTCGTAGGCGTGGGTCACGAAGTGGAGCTGGAAGAAGTGGAACGCCAGCACGACGATCAGGAACGCAGCCGTGATCCGCTGGAGCAGCCACCGCGTCCCGCCGCGGTCGAACGAGGAGTAGCGTTCGGCCATCAGGCACCCACCCCGCTAAGGAACGTCGGCACGCTTGCAACGACGATGACTGCTGTGACGACCAACGAGACGTAGAAGCTCTTGTCCTGTGACTCGAGACCGACACCGAGGTCGACCATCAACAGCCGAACGCCGTTGAGGATATGGAACACGGCGACCGCGAGCAGACCGACTTCCAGCACGCGCACGATCAGCAAGTCCTCCAGTCCACCGAGCGTATTGTTGTACGTCGCTGCCCCCTCCGTTGCGGTGCTCAAGACCGCGATGTGGGTGAACAGGTACCCGATCAGCACCCATCCAGTAAACTTGTGGAATATCCAGGCCCACATCCCGGCCGAGAACTCCTTCCACCGGCCGAAGTCCTCGACGAGCCCGCGGTTGTAAGACTGACTCATACTCTCATAACGAGCCTTGGACCCTGTGGGTATAGAAGTTACTAACCCGTCGCAGGTTACAGGTCGACTCTTCGTCATTCGAGCCGTATCTTCGACAGTTGTGATCCTGTCTCCTATGTCACGTCACCAACTACTTCGGCCTGCTCTTGGTACCGGTTTCGGATCGTAATCTTGCTGACGCCCGAAACCTCGTGGACATCATCTTGGGTGCACTGTTCGTCCTGCAGCATCGCTGCGTAGTACACTGCTGCAGCTGCGAATCCGGCTGGCGACTTTCCGGAGGCGATGCCCTGGTCGATCCCGACGGTGACGACGTTGTGCGCGAGCGTGCGCGTATCATCACTCAATTTGAGGGCGTCACAGTATTCGTCGATGAACGGTGCGGGATCGAACGCGTCGATCGGCTGATCGATCGCCGATTGGACCCATTTCGATCGGCGCAGCAAGTGCGATTCTTCGATCTCGGCAACTTCCGCGATCGTAGCCGCTGTCACCGGGACGCGCTCGATTTTACAGGCAACGTGGATCGCGGCTGCTGCGACGGCGTCGACCGAGCGTCCCTGTTGGGTCTCTTCGGTGTACGTTCGTGTGAAGATCGCCGCCGCGGTTTCGGCGACTTCGCCGTCTATCGCCAGCTCTGCGACCAGCGTCTCGATCCGCTGTCGTCCGCGCTCGTGTAAGGCGTCGATATCCATCCGTTCCCGTCTCACCGTGGCGTACGTCTATCCAGTTGGCAGCGTTATCTATCTTTTGTGGCCTCACAATCTTCGCCTCTTCTTGGAGTAGGTGTACCTTACCAATGCGGCTTTGATACGACGGCCTTTTATGTCCCCCTCTCCTCGAATGGAATGCGAAGAACGATACGACGTGGTCGCGGGACGTTCAAACCGTCCCGCAATCACGGGCCGAACACGCGAGGTCGATCCGGAGTCGTTCCGGGTCGAAGGGTTTATATGTCCCACTCGCTTTCGTTCTGGTCCGAAGGTCGTTGGCGGTTCGCCGCTAACGAGTCGGACCGGACGTGCGAGAGCGAATCGGTGCGGTTCCGATTCAAAGGGGTTATATACCCTGCTCGCTTCTGTTCAGGTCCGAAGGAAATGAGGATTCCACCCCTGCGGTCCGCCGTACAGATGGGATCTGATGTTAGCCTTGGTAGTTCGGCGACATCCGGACGATCGAGCGATG